>CAYVDZ010000464.1:0-4918 GCA_964450575.1 uncultured Opitutus sp. | reverse complement strand
GGGCGCCATCTCTGCTTTGACCGGCCCGCTTCCCGTTGCGCTGCCGTCTGCTGGCTGGATCGCCCTTGACTGAACTCACCGACACGCCGGCAAATCAAGTCTCAAACATCCTCATCCAAGCGGGACTATCGTGATACCATGGCGGCCAAATCGGACGGGGTCCCAAAATTGTACGGGGTCAGGCCGAAACCTTTAACAAGTCGGCCTCTCAGGCCTCCGTGTTTCAAGTTTCGGCCCCGTCCGCCCCACCTCTGGACCCCGCCCACCTCTGACGCCTGATCGATCGCAACGCCCCCCCAGTCCCGCTCACTCTACCCGCGCTGCTGCCCTCCCCACCGTGTTGCACTGTTGCACTAGCGGCCGAATTGCGACCGCTCCGGCCGCGTGAAAAGTACGGTGCCTCCCAACCCCATTTGGTACGGCGGTGAGCTCCACCGTCGTTCCGGAACCCACTCCCCTCCCATGAACGATCCCCGTCACACGCGCGCATTTACGCGCTCCGCCATCGCGACCGCCTTGCTTCTCGCCTCCTGGGCTCACGCGCAGCCGACGCCTCCGCCGCAGCCTTCCACCGCGCGCTCCGGAGACGCCATCATGCTCAACCCGTTCGATGTCACCGCCGACTCCAACAAAGGCTACATGGCGACGAACACCATTTCCGGCACGGCGATGAACACACCGCTCAAGGAAGTTCCGATGGCCATCAACGTCATCACCTCCGAATTCCTCGCGGACAGCCTGGTCGGTGACTTTTCCCAGGCACTTGATTTCAACTCCGCGATCACCCAGGCCAGTCGCCAACCAACCAGCAACCGCAACGATCTCTTTTCCATTCGGGGCTTTCGCAACCGCAATGTGCTCGTGGATGGCGTCACCGCCGGTGACTATATCCCACCCCAGATGATCGACCGCATCGAGGTCGTGAAGGGTCCCAATACGCTATATGGTCAGTCTGATCCCGGCGGTCTGATTAACGTGATTTCCAAACGCCCCCTCGGACGCAATCGCCTCTCCCTCGGCCTTCGCGCCGGCGACAACGGTGTACTCGGCGGGGACTTCGATGCCAATGTCACCGCCGGCCAGGGCCGGCTCGGCCTTCGGGTGATCGGCGCCCACAACCGCACCGACGGGTATCGGATTATCGATGACAGCAAAACCACGTTTCTTGGCGTCGCCGGCGATATCAAAGTCGCCCGTGATACCACGGTGGTGTTTCACGTCAGCGGGACCGAAATCGACGGCATCAGCAGCCAGCGCTCGACGTTCTCCTTCGAGCTCATTCCGACCGATCTCAACGGCGACGGCGTGATCAACAATACGGTTGTCAATGGCGTCACCGAAACAAACGCCCGCTATAACGGCACGTTTCTACCCCGCGATTTTACCAGCGCGACGGACGCCACCCGCTACGTGCAGGAGAGCAAATTCATCCAACTCGGAGTCCGCCAGCGCCTCGGCCGAAGCGCCAACCTGCAATATATGTTTGTTCGGACGGATCAGGACATCGACATGACTTTCCGTGAGTACAACACCTTCAATGTCGCGGGCTCATCCGACGCGAACCATAGTGCGCAACTCAATTCCAATCGAACCGATGCGCATACCCTCAATGCGCTCTTCACCGTCAAGACCGGGCCACTCGTTCATCGCTTCCTCCTCGGCGGCCGCTACACGCGGGACGAGAGCTTCGGCGCGACCCATAGCCTGCGCACCCTCGGGCCCGGCACCGAACGCGCCACGCTCCAAAGCTTGATCGCCAACGGCCGGCGTATCCGGCTTTTCCTGACCAAGAACGACGTCCTTTCAGGCGTGCCTTACTGGCGCGACGATGTCCCCACCGCCAACGAACTGCGTACCCTGGGCACGCGAAATAATAATATCAGTCGGAACGATTCGCGGGTCAGCTCAGCCTATCTCACCGATAGCGTTTCGCTCTTCTCCAATCGTCTCAAGGTCCTCGGCGGCTTGCGCTATGTGCGGATCCGCGGCCAGTCCACCGATCTCGCCGGAGTGAAGGTCGGCGTCGCCAATGACCAGAATGATATCAGTTACCAGATCGGCGCAACCTACGATCTGACCTCGAAACTCGCGGCCTACGCCAACACGGCGACCGCGTTCAACCCGAACGGCTTTGATGCGAACAATGGCGTCTTCTTCGATCCGGAAGTCTCCCGCGCTTACGAATTCGGTTTCAAGTTCGAGGATCTGTGGCAAGGCCGACTGGGCGGTTCCGTCTCGCTCTTCCAGATCAGGAAAGAGAACGTGCGCCGTTCAGACTATAATCCCGTCACTTTCCGCGCCGACAGCGAGATCACCGACGACGAAAGCCGGGGCTGGGAAACAGAGTTATTCTTCAATCCTACGAAAAACTGGCAAATGGTGCTCAACTACAGCCGCATTGACGCCAAGGTCATCGTCAGCCGAACGGCCGCGAAGAATCTGCGTCTGGAAGGCGCCACCCCGCATCGGCTCACCTTCTGGAGCAGCTATGCCTTGACCGAGGGGCCACTTAAAGGGCTGCGTTTCGGCGGCGGTATGATTTATGCCCGCGGTCCGATCCAGCAGTTCGGCACCAGCAACAGCCAGTTTGTCTTCGAAGACGGCTACACGACGTTTAATCTCTTCACCCGGTATCCGACGCGTCTTTTCGACCAACCCATCGCGTTTGGAGTGAACGTGGACAACCTCACCGATCAGTTCTTCATGCGATCCCGCGCCGGCACCAACAACCCGCGCCAGATCGTGCTTTCAGTGCGCTGGGACAAGTGACCGGCGCGGTCGCGGGAACCCTCAGGTTTGAACCGAAGGGGCCGGTTCAAACCCCTCTTCAGCGCTCACCCAGCACGGCACGCGTCCCTTGCCTTGCCTCCCGTCCTCCTTAACGTTCACTTCCCCGCCGCCGTCGTCCCTGCCCCTCTTTCGCTCATGATCTTTTCCCGCCCGCTCCTTCCTCTCTTGTTCCTCGCGTTGGCCAGTCATCTTCACGCGGCTGCAGCCAAGCCCAACATCCTGTTTCTGTTCGCGGATGATCAATCGTTTGAGACGATCCGGGCGTTCGGTCACACCGACATCGATACGCCCAATCTCGACCGGCTCGTGGCCCGCGGCACCACCTTCACTCATGCCTATAACATGGGGTCGTTCTCACCCGCGGTCTGCGTCGCGAGTCGCACCATGCTCATCACGGGACGAAGCCTCTGGGACGCCCAGGCGATTTATAAAACGACCGATGCCGAGCGCGTCGCCGGCCGACTCTGGCCCCAGTTGCTCGCGGGCGCGGGGTATCAAACGTTCTTCACTGGCAAATGGCATATTCAGGCCAACGCCGAGGCCGCGTTCACCGTCGCGAAAAATGTCCGGCCCGGCATGCCGCGTGACACGCCCGAGAGCTATAATCGCCCGCTGCCGGGGCAACCCAATCCGTGGAGCCCGTCCGACCCCAAGTTCGGCGGATTCTGGCAGGGCGGGAAACATTGGAGCGAAGTCGGCGCCGACGATGCCGTGGAGTTTCTCCAAGCCAGCAAGGGCGCCACCCAGCCCTTCTTCATGTATGTCGCGTTCAACGCGCCCCATGATCCGCGGCAGTCGCCCCAATCCTATATTGATAAATACCCGCTCAGTCGGATCGCGGTGCCGCGCAACTTCCTGCCCGAGTATCCACACAAGGAGGACATCGGCTCCGGCAGGAATCTGCGCGACGAAAAGCTCGGACCCTTTCCGCGCACCGAACACGCCGTCAAAGTGCACCGGCAGGAATACTACGCGCTCATCACCCACCTCGACACGCAAATCGGCCGGATCCTCGCCGCCCTCGACGCCAGCGGCCAGGCCGGCAACACGTGGATCTTCCTCACCGCCGATCACGGGCTCGCGGTCGGACATCATGGCCTCTTCGGTAAACAGAACATGTATGAACCCAGCCTGCGGGTTCCGTTCGTAGTCGTGGGCCCGGGCGTCGCCGCCAATCGGAAAATCTCCAACCCGATTTACCTCCAGGACGTGATGCCGACGACGCTCGAGCTCGCGGGAGTCACGAAACCCGCTCATGTCCATTTTCACAGCCTGCTCCCCCAATTGACAGGCAAAGCCAGGACCTCGAGCTATCCCGCGATCTACGGTGCCTACCTTGACCTGCAACGAGCCGTCATCCACGACGGCTACAAGCTGATTCTGTATCCAAAAATCGGCGTCACACGGTTGTATCACGTGAGCAAGGACCCGGACGAGATGACCGATCTCGCGAACCGTCCAGAGCACGCGGTCCGGAAACGCGAACTCCTGGGCCAATTCTCGCGGCTACAGAAACAACTGGGCGACAAGCTCGAACTCGGATCTGCGTACAACGCGCAGTAAACCCGGGTTGCGCATGGAGCGTGAGCTCAGATCGCTCCGATGCATTCTGAACGGGCTCACGCCGACGGTACGGACCTAACGATCAGATGCATGCGTGGTACTTCGGGTAGTTGAAAGATCGCCCGTTGCACTAACTTCTCCCCTTGTCCCTGACAATGTTGCCGTCGTTGCACCCTTGCGACGCCGGACGCGCCAGAGGAAGTGTGAGCGAAGGAGCGCCACGCGTTGGATATAGGAGCAGGGCGCATCTGTGTCCGGTGCGTGAGCTACATATAGGCGGCCAAGCGCAGTTTAAACAGCAGCAAAGCCTCATTCCAGGGCAACGGATGGCGCAGGAGGTTCCGGACGAGGCGAATGAACTGGCAGCTCAATTGGAGGGCTAGTTTGGCGATGACGTAAAAGGGATGATGAGGAATGCCGCGGGCCGTGCGAACGTCAGTGGCTGCCTCGTGACGCGCGACCAGCTTTTGTTCGGCGATGTCATGGCTGGCGTGGAGCCGATGCAGCAGCAGGGCGAGGAGATTGTGGGTCAGCACGCTGAAGTGGGCCTGGATTTCCTGCGCGG
>CAYVDZ010000463.1:0-4920 GCA_964450575.1 uncultured Opitutus sp. | reverse complement strand
TCTTGGCCACGAGCGCGAGTCCGGCGCCGAGCACGTCGGCGTAGGCGGCCGCCATCTTCATGCCGCCGACATCCGGCGAGCAGACGACGAGTCTCTCGGGCTTGGTCTTGGCCAGATGGGCGAAAAACACCGGCGACGCGTAGAGGTGATCGACGGGGATATCGAAGAAGCCCTGGATCTGCTGCGAGTGCAGATCCATGGTCAGGATACGATTCGCGCCGGCGGCGACGAGCAGGTTGGCGACGAGCTTCGCGGTGATCGGCACGCGCGGCTGATCCTTGCGATCCTGGCGCGCGTATCCATAAAATGGTAACACCGCGGTGATCCGCTGAGCTGATGCGCGCCGGGCGGCATCGATCATGATCAGCAGCTCCATCAAGTGGTGATTGGTCGGCGGGCAGGTCGACTGGATGATGAAGACGTCTTGCCCGCGGACGTTTTCGTTGATCTTCACGAATGACTCGCCATCCGGAAAGCTGGTAACCGTCGCCTCACCGAGAGGCTCGCCAATCGATTGGCAAATTTCCTCAGCAAGAGGACGGTTGGAGTTGCCAGTGAAAATCTTTAGCCGCGATTCGCTCATAGGGTCGGAACGGCCATGTTGGAGCGCGCCCGGTCAGGAGGAAGACTTATTTGCGTCAATGACTTGCTCTTCGAGCGCCGCGACGCGTTTGAACAGGTCTGGCAACCGCTGTTGCAGGACGGCAATTCGGCGTTCGAGCAGATACGGGATGGCGGGGCTGCCATTGACGAAACTGCCGGGGGCAAGGTCTGAAGTGACCGCCGCGCCCCCTCCGACTTTTGCTCCCTTGCCGAGGGTGACGTGACCTCCCACCCCAGCCTGGCCGCCGAGCACGACGTAATCTCCCAAGGTCGTGCTCCCCGCAATGCCGACCTGGGCACAGAGCAAACAGTGTTTGCCGATGGTTACGTTGTGAGCCACCTGGACCAGATTATCGATCTTGGTCCCTTCTCCGACATCGGTCCGGCTGAAGCGCGCACGATCGATCGTCGAATTGGCGCCGATTTCCACATCGTCCCCAATCACCACCTGACCGACCTGAGGAATCTTGACGTGCCGGCCCTGCGTGAACTCGTAGCCAAAACCGTCGGATCCGATGATCACGCCGGGCTGGAGGCGCACGCGATTTCCCAGAATGCATTCCGTCGCGACCACCACGCCAGGCATGCACCAGCAATTGTCTCCGATTTTCGCTCCCCGTCCAATAAAGACCTGCGCCTGCAAATGGGTGCGGGCTCCGATCACCACACCCGACTCGACAATACAGAGCGGACCGACCGTCGCTAAAGGGTCGACGCGAGCGTCCGACGCCACGACCGCACTGGGATGAATGCCTGCGGCGGGCTTGGGCCAGAGACTCTGCTCGATGCGCGCGCACACGCGCGCCAACGCGACCGACGGATTATCGACCAGCAACCAGAGTTGATTGGGCAATGGTTCGCCGCCAAAGTCTTTCGGCAGCAGCAGAAGCGAGGCCTGCGACGCCGCGACCTGGGTCTTGTAACGCGCGTTCCCGAGAAAGGAGAGGTCGCCCGCTTTCGCGTCTCCGAGAGCGGCCAAGCCGCGGATCGTCTCACGGGTCTCGCCCCGCGAGGAACTGGGTTGGGTGATCGCGGCAATCTCCGCAGCTGAAAACTGGACCTGCATGAGCGGGAGCGTGGGAGTTTCCAAGGCTCGTGCAATTCAGCAAACGCGCTGAAGCCTCGTGAACGGGTGAAAAAGAAAAACCCCGCTCGAAGTGAGCGGGGTTTTTTTGAAACCGTGGCAGACGATAGACGAATTACTTTTTGGTGCCGATGCCCGGGACGCTGATGGTCGAACCGCCGGAGGCGGGAGCGGCCTGCGCAGCGGGGGCCGGAGCAGCAGGAGCCGTCATCGCACCGGCTGGGCGGGTCTTGTTGATTTCCGCCATCACTTCATCGGTGATCTCGAAGGCAGGATCGGAGTAGATGATATTGGACACGCCGATCATGGAAGGACCGGCTTTGTCGAAGAGGAGCGTGGCGCCGCGGCGCTTGCCGACGTCAGCGGCGACCTTGCCAATTTCCTCGAGCATGAGGCTGCGGAAAGTCTGCAGGCGCTGCTGCAGGGTGTTCCGGGTATTCTGAATAAAGGTACGAACCTCATCCTGCTTGCGCTGGATCGACTCGAGCTTTCCCTGCGCTTCGTTCTGCGCCTTCGTTTTGGCGTCAGCCGACAGAGCAGGATTATTCGCCTGCTCCACCAAGGCTTTGTACTCCTCGACGATCGTGTTGCCCTCTTGATTCATCTTCTCGACCTCCTGTTGGGCCTTTTGGTCGTCGCCCTGAATCTTGGCGTTTTGCTCAACGGTCTTGTAATGGCTGTCGTAAAGCTTGGCCATATCGACGACAAGGACCTTGACGGCTGGCTGAGCGTGGGCGGCTAGGACAGCGGCGCCAAATGCCGCGATGGCGACAATGGATTTGATGGAGTTCTTCATGGGTGGTGTATGAGAGTGGAATGGAAATTCAGGACAGAATCAGAACCGGGTGCCAAAGGAAAAATTGAACTGATTCCCCTTCTTGTTCAACCGATCGCCGGTAATCGGGATACCGAAATCGAGACTCAACGGCGCGCCGGCGACGAAAAGCCTCAAGCCGAAGCCAAAGTTATCGTTGTAGGTGGCCGGATTGAAATCATAGGCCCCGGTGTTCACAAATCCCGCATCGTAGAAGATGGCGAAACGGATCGGGCTGACGATATCCAGCGAGTACTCCGCGCTGAAAAAGCCATAGGTTTTACCGCCGATCGGCTCATCAAACTGGTCACGCGGACTGACGTCGCGGAACTCATAACCGCGCAAGGTGGTCGGGCCACCGAGATACCACTTATTGTAGAACGGCACATCAGCGGCGTCTCCGAAATTCTGGACCACGCCACCCCGTGCGATCAGGCTCAGCACCTGCGTCTGGGTTTCAAAGACCGGGAAAAACTGGGACCCGCGGAACTCAAGGCTGTAGAAATTATTAATCTGATCGCCCCCGAGCGGACCACCCGCGAACCGGGTGTTGATCTCGACGCGGTTGCCCGAGGTCGTATTGATAATCTTGTCGCGAGTGTCGCGCTCCATGGTGAAGCCGATTTGCGACAGTGCATTATTACCTGCCAAGGATTGGAGAACCGGCGAAGCCGATGGCGAGACATCGTTGATGCCGACAATCTGATAAGTGTACGACAAGCGGCCGTTCCAAAGTTCAAAGAGATGCTTCCGCAGATACACTTCAAAACCGGTTTCAAGCTGCGTATAGAATGAAGAATTAAATTCGGAGCTCGTCCGGAAGATGCTGAAGCCCAAACCAAGTTGCCTCTGGAAAAGCCAGGGCTCTTCAAACGACAGCACCACTTCGCTCGAAAGGGAACCGAGCTGCATCCGAAGACGGAACTTCTGGCCGTCGCCTTGGAAGAACGAGCGGCGATTGAACATGTCGAAATTCGACTGCGAGACCTCGGCGAAGAGGGTGGCTCGCTCGAGTGAACTGAAGCCGGCGCCAAAAGTAAGATTGCCGGTGCGCCCCTCGCGGACGGCGATGCGCATATTGCGGCGACCGGGAATGTTTGTCTCCTGCGGCGTCATGTTCACGCTCTCAAAGAAGCGCGTGTTCTCCAGACGCAGCTGGCTGATCTTCATCAAGACCGTGCTGAACACATCACCGGGACCGAGCACGAGCTCGCGTAAGATAACCGTGCTCTTCGTCTTCGTGTTTCCCTCGATGACGATCGACTCGACGCTGAATTTCTCACTCTCATCAATCACGTACTCGACGTCTATATTACCCGTGGTGACGTTGGGCTTGCGGTTGAGGCGAACACGAGTGTCAAGGTAACCGTCCTTGCCGTAAAAGTCGTCGATGCGCTCGACGTCCTTGTCGAGCAGGGAAGGCACAAAAACCGCCCCGCTGCGCTGCCGGACAACCCGGCGCAAAAGGGAAGATTCAAAGAGCTTGTTTCCCGCAAAGCTGACCTCGCCGAGTCGATACCGGCGACCTTCGTTGACCCGGATGACGAGCTGAAGCTTCTCTGGCGAGGGATAGTTGAACATCACCTGCTCCTGCGGGATCTCGACATCAAGGAAGCCTTGTTCCCGGTAGAAATCGCGGAGCTTGTCGAGATCGTCCTCGAAAAGTTCGTCCTTAAACCGGCCCGAACCGGTCAGCCAGGAAAAAAGCCACCACTTCTTGGTTTCGACCACGCGGCGGAGGCGGCGGGCACCGATGCTGTCGTTACCTTCAAACTTGATCTCGCCGATCTTCACTTTCGCGCCCTCGCGAATGTTGAAGATGACTGTACCGAAACCGCCGATCCGATCCTTATCGATCGTATAGTTGACGGAGACCTGATTGTAGCCGGCCTTTTGGTAATACTCGCGGAGCTTCTCCGCGTCTTCTTTTACCTGCCGCTCATCGAGCGCCTGATTCGGCCGGATCTTGGCCTCCTTCTCGAGGCGGCTGTCTTTCACGCGTTGGTTGCCTTCAAAACGGACATCCAGCACGCGGAACTTGGGCGTCACTTCGACCACAAGGTTGAAGGTGTCGTTGCCCACCGCCTCATGCTTCACCTCGACGTATTCGAACAACTGCGTGCGGTACAGCGACCGGATGTCGCGATCGATTGTCACCTCGTCGAACTCACCGCCCTCGCGGATCTGCATGTTCGCACGGACGACCTGCTCGTTCACGTTGGCCGTGCCGACGAACTTGATCGTGATCGTGCCCACCCGATAGGTCGGAGCCTGCGTTGGAGCCGGGCCAGGCTGCGCAAAGGCCTGCGGTCCACCTGCGGTCAGCAACCCAAGACAAACGAGACACAAAGAGACGACCCTGAACACAGGGTTACTGATGGAAGTTTTCAAAGCGGGTGATGTCTCGAAGGAAAGTTAG
>CAYVDZ010000462.1:0-4934 GCA_964450575.1 uncultured Opitutus sp. | reverse complement strand
GAGGCTTCTGGTTTCGTCGACCTCTCGCGCAACATCGGTACGCTCACCGAAGCGCTAGGCCGATCCATGGGGCCTGCCTGTTACATGTTACGGTAGTCGCGAATGTGAACCTTCGTTCGATAACAGCCATGAATTTCGGTAAGGCCGGTCTGGTGTTTGGGGACGGATTCTTGCTGGCGACGTGTCGGCTCCACAGCTCGCTGAATTTCGGTGGGGCAGTATGCGGCGATTCGTGCATGGACCCCGATCGGATTGGCTTTCACCGGTGGATTGGTTGAGCGAATTGCATATCGAGGACTCACGTGAGGGTTGATCGCTTTACATCGACAAGTATCAACTCTGGCCGGTGATTCCGCTAGTCAGGAAAGATTGGGATTTGATGAAATTACCGTGGGTGTCCGGTGGGAACAGATGCGTGGAAGAAGGCAATCGCGAGGGAATACCAACATCGAGCGCTCGAGAAGGACTTGCCGCACCACGAAACTCGATCCCATAAAGAAGAACGATGGAACGTTGCACTCGGGAAAGCGCTGCTCGAGCAGCACAAAAGTCGTGTAACATGTAACAGGCAGGCCCCGTGGATCGGCACCCCTATCAGCGATCGAACGCTGGCCGTGGTCGAGTTTGCCGACGCTAATGAATGGAAGACAGCGGCGGTCGATCCATGGGGCCTGCCTGTTACATGTTACGGAAATTGCACGGGGTCAGGCTGTTGCGTGGTGAAAACTCCCCCTGATGCAACGTACAATATCCTGACCCTATCAGACCGCTCCTGCGATTGGGGCGGGAAGGATGATACAGGCATGCTTGTCTGTACTTGGTGAATTCCCGGAACAGGCAGGAATGCCTGTATCACTTCCATACCCACTAGCGGAGGCCGGACTGCTCCGGTGCCTGGGGGTGATACAGACATTCCTGTCTGTCCTCCGGGAACTACGGAACAGGCAGGAATGCCTGTATCACCTTTCGAGCCGGATTTGCGCTCAGTTCGGCGCTTCGTAGCCCTGCACGGCGACCGGTGGTTTGGGCGGCGGTGGAGTGACCCCGTGCGCCAGCATGACTTCCTTCATCGCCGCGATCGTTTCGAATGACGGCTTGAAATTTCCATAGCGGTACCCTTCCGCGATCAGCAAGGGCGTCCACCCGCGTTTGTTCTCCTGGTTCCAGATCGCGATCTTCGCCCCATTGGCATCGAGGAACTTGATCACCTTCGGAAAATTGGCGAAGGCCGCCCCGTGCATCGCCGTGTCTCCGATGTTAGAAACGCCGTTGATGTCCGCGCCCAAGGTCAATAAATACACGATCGCCGCCAGCGCCTCGTCTTCCGTCCCAGCCTCTTCCTCAGCCGTGCGCGTTCCGAGTCCGGCCGCGGCCATGATCGGCGTGATGCCATCGACGTTGGTAATCGTCGGATTCGCCCCGAGTTCGAGCAGCAATTTCATATAGGGCGTGTCCGCCGTATCGGCGGCCATCATAAAGGGCGTGCATCCTTTCCGCGCGACTCGCCCGCCACCCGACGGTCCGCCGTCGAGTCGGGCATTCACGTCGGCGCCCGCCGCCACGAGTTTCCGGATGAGTTGCTCGCTCGTAATATTCCCGGAACCTTCCGGAGGCGGCAGCCCATTCTCATCTTCACCGCTATCCGGTTTGCGCACCCACGTCAGGACATGCAACGGCGTGTAACCGGAACGCATATCCTTGGGATCGGCGCCAAGATCGATGAGCAGGGCTGCCAATTCAAAGTGTCCGTTCTCGACCGCAATGTTGAGCGCCGTCGTGCCTTTCCGCGGCATCCGCGGGCCCGGCCGGGCGGGTTGAGTCGGCTCGTTCACATCGACTCCGGCTTCCAGAAGCGCTTGCACGATCGCCGTGTGTCCAGCCCGCGCGGCAAAAAGGAGGGGCGTAAAACCCGAGTCGAGTGGACGACGAAACTCGGCCCCCGCCCCGAGCAGGGTGGTTACAACGGCCGTATGCCCTTCCACTGCCGCCCACATCAAGGCCGTCTGGCCTTGGGGCAGTCGCACATTGGCGTCAGCCCCGCGCGCCAGCAGCGCCCTCACGGCGTCCTGCTTGCCCGTCCGGGCCGCCGTCATAAGAGGCGTCTCTCCGCCGCGCAAGGGCGCGTTCGCATCCGCGCCCGCCGCCAGCAGCAATGTGATCATCGCCGCGTTACCATTGGTACACGCAATCGACAGCGGCGTGACGCCATAGCGGTTTTGCGCATTCGGATTCACGCCGGCGGACAGCAGCGCCTTGGCCGTATCCGTTTGGTCGTGACGCGCGGCCCAGTGCAGCGCCGTCATGCCATCCACCTGGGCGGCGTTTAGATTGGAGTCGGCCAACAAGGCCCGCACGGCCGCGCTGTCCTTCTTCTCCACCGCATCAGCCAGCGGCGCCGCGGACCCGGCGCCCAGCGCCAAACTGCCCGCGCCCAAGAAGCACCCGAGGGCGAATGACTGGATCGACTTGGCAGTGTTAGTTCTCGAAAGGTGCATGGGAACGTCAGTCGTAACTCTAAACGGAAAGAGGAGGGAGACGCGGCAGATCAACGCGTCGGGGCTTCGACCTTCGCGTTATGTTAGATTGATCCGCCTCGGAACTCAGACGGGAAGCGGCGCGAACAAGTCCGTCACCTTGCCGTTACTATCCGCAAACGTGTCGATATTGACGCCTACTTTGTCGAGGAGCGTCAGGTGGAGATTGGCGAGGGGAACCGGTTGTTCATAATGAATCATCCGCCCGCCCTTCATCCCGCCAGCCGCTCCGCCGGCGACGATGACCGGAAGGTCCGTGTGATCGTGAATATTCGGATTTCCGATTCCGCTACCGAAGAGAATCAGCGAATGGTCGAGTAGCGAACCGTTGCCGTCCGGCGTGGCTTTGAGGCGCTCGAGGTAATACGCAAAGAGAGAAACGTGAAACGCGTTGATCTTCGCCATGCGCGCGATCTTTTCCGGATCGTTGCCGTGATGCGAGAGCGGGTGATGCGGATCGGAGACTCCGATTTCTGGATACGTGCGATTGCTGGTCTCCCGGGCCAGCTGGAAGCTGGTGATGCGCGTGATGTCGCCCTGCATGGCGAGCACCTGCAGATCGAACATCAGCCGCGCGTGGTCCGCGTACGCGGCGGGAACGCCCAGCGGCCGATCGAGGTCGGGCAGCGGGTTATCCAGAATATTCGACTCCGCTTTTTGGATACGACGCTCCACCTCGCGCACCGTGTCGAGGTACTCGGCGATCTTCGCCTGGTCCGCCGGGCCGACCCGCCGCTTGAGGCCAGCAATGTCCTCCGTCAGCAAATCCAGCAAGCCCGCCCGGCGCCGCAACGAAGCCCGCCGTTCCGCCAAGCCGCCGCCCTCGCCAAAGAGGCGCTCGAACACGATCCGTGGATGCGCCTCGGACGGCAGCGGCGTCGTGGGCGACGACCATGAAAGATTGTTTTGATATACGCAGGCGTAGCCGTTGTCGCACTGCCCTGCGGTCTGCAGCATGTCCATCGACAACTCGAGGGAGGGCAGCTGGGTCTCATGACCGATTTGCTGGGCCGCCAGTTGATCGGCCGTGACGCCGAGATAGAAATCGGAGCTCTCGGTGTGCTTCGCTTTCGCGCAGCTGAGGAAGGCCGCGTTCGACGTGGCGTGCGAACCGGGGTAGGCATTACGCAGCTCGAGATTGTTGATGACGGTGATGTGGTCCTTCACCGAGCCGAGGGACTGCAGAATGGGCGAGAGTTCGCCGATCTTGCCGCCGACATTAGTGGGCGTCCATCTCGACTGATCGCAGCCCATCGGCAGGAACACATAGCCCAACCGCCGGATCGGACGCGCCGCGGTTTTCGTGGCCGCGGTCGCGGCCGGAATCATGGCATCGAGGAGCGGGAGGGCGAGCGTTGCGCCGACGCCGCGTAGGAACGTGCGGCGCGGAAGGGCTTTTTTAGTAATGATCATGGGGATTTCCTCATTTGAAACGGGGTACTGTTCACAATGCCGAGAATCAGAGACGAAAAACGAAATTGGTCCGCCGCCGCGCGACGCACCACCTGCCGAAGCGCAGGCCCGTCATAGTAGTCCACGCCGCGTCCGAGCGCAAAAATCAGCAACTTCTCACTGACCGCACCCGCAAACAAATCGGGGCGCTTCAGCAGCGCCTGCTCAAGCCCGGCCACTCCGCCAAACACGCTGCCATCCGCGAAGCCCCCAGAGTTGTCGACCGGCTTCCCCTCCTCGCTCGTGCGCCAGCGACCGACCGCGTCGAAGTTTTCCAAGGCGAAGCCAATCGGATCCATGATATCATGGCAATTCGCGCAAACCGGATTCGCCCGGTGCGCGGTGAGACGCTCACGCACAGTCAGCTTGGCCGAGATCACGTTCTCGTTGCTGTCGAGCGCCGGCACGTCCGGCGCGGGGGGCGACGGGGGCGTGGCGAGCAAATTATCGAGCACCCATTTTCCGCGGATTACGGGGGACGTGCGGGTCGCGTACGACGTGACTGTGAGCACACTCCCGTGACGCAACAGCCCGCCGCGCTGGCGGGCGGGATCATCACCGAATGAAACCTGGCGGAAATGGCTCCCGTAAATGTGAGGAACGCCATAATGCTTCGCCAGCCGTTCGTTCAGAAACGAGTAGTTCGCTCCGAGCAATTCGGTGATCGGTCGATCTTCGCGCAGGATATGGCTGAAGAAGAGTTCGGTTTCGCGACGAAAGGCCTGCCGAAGATTGTCGTCGAAATCGATAAACAGGCGCGAATCCGGCGTCGCCGATTCCAAGTTGCGTAGATGCAGCCATTGCGCCGCGAAATTCGTCACAAGGCTTTCCGATCGCGAGTCTGCCAGCATGCGGCGAACCTGTTGCTCAAGCAACGCGGGCTGGCGTAGGTCGCCCCGCACGGCAGCGTCCAGCAACGCGTCGTCCGGCAGGCTGCTCCAGAGGAAG
>CAYVDZ010000461.1:0-4957 GCA_964450575.1 uncultured Opitutus sp. | reverse complement strand
CGTACGCGTTTCTTGATCGAGCGCAGCCCGCTCCGGATTTCTCGGCGGCGATGCTCGTGAATGCAAAGATGGCGGAAAAAAACAGGAATCGCCGCCGGCTTAGCCGACGCGGGTTCATTTTCTCGGTCAGAAAGAGGCGCATGGCTCAGGTCCCGAAGCTCGAAGTTGAATCAGCGCGTCGCATAAAAAATTACCGCCAACGCCCCCGCGAACACGAGCCAGAGCAACAGCGTGCGCAGGATGGGCCAGCGCTCGATTCGCTCCATCGTTTCCCCGGCCGCTTCGGGGATGGGGCCCAAATCAATCGGACGGGGACTCATGTTGGAAACCGCCATGTCCGGTCCCGCTTGGATCACGCCGGCCCGCATCGCCGCCGAGAAATCCGGTGCGGGCTGCGCCCGATCAAGAAATGCGTACGGCCAACGCCGCGGGCCATCACAAAGCAACAGGGCCAGCCGGCCATCCACCGCAATGCGATCATGGGGCTGACCACGGACATCGAGCATGTCCGCAAACCACAGATCCATGGCCTGCTCCGTCTCTTCGGCCGCGAGTCCAATCGGGTTCAAACTGGGATTTGCTTCGTGCCGCCGGGCTGCGCGCTCGAGCACTTGCTGGATGAGCCGACTCTGATGCAGGCGGTTGTGGATGCGGTGCGCCCGGAGATAATCCTCCACTCTTACATAGGCCGCATTCCATTGGTCCATGGTGCCGGTTCGCGGCCGAAACTCCGGCACAGTGGCGGAGCCGACACGCTCCTCCGAAGCTCCCGGATTCGTCTGCTCGACTGACGGCGGTCGACTCATGGTTGCCACAAATACGACCATGTCTCGGTTAGCGTCTCCGGTGGCTTGCGCAAGAAGCAGCGCAACTCCACCGGCCGCCCACTCCCGTCCGGCTTTATCGTGAACGCGACCCGCCAGGTTCCATTGATTGCATTCTTCTGGAGCGAGGAATGATTCAACGTCGCCCCGTCGCCGACTGAAACCTCGTGTTCCACGGGCGCGCCCGCCTGGAACGCCTGCAACTGGCGACCGTCAAAATCGACGACGAACCGCTCCAGCCCGGGCTCATAATACGCCGACTTGCCGTGGCGGGTGGACCGCACCACGCCCGCGGGCGGCCCGATCTGGTCGAGGAACCAATGTAAACGATATTCAAAGTCGACCGACTCACCCGCCGCCGGCGATTTTTCGGGGACCCAGAATGCAACGATGTTATCCTCGAACTCCGTCGCCGTCGGAATCTCGACGAGGCGAACACTCCCTTTTCCCCACGTCCCGACAGGCTCCACCCAAGCGCTGGGCCGGGAATGATACGAGGCTTCCAGATCCTGGTAATTTTCAAAATCCCGGTCGCGTTGAATCAATCCAAACGCCCGGGGATTTTCATCCGCGAAACTCGAAACTCGCACGCCGCGTGGATTGGCCAACGGCCGCCAGATCCACTCGTCCGCTCCGTTGTGAATGAGCAGGCCATCGGAGTCATGCACTTCCGGACGAAAGTCGCGCGTGGGGGAATTGGAGTTTTCGCCGTGCCAATACATGCTCGTGAGCGGCGCGATCCCGAAAACCGTCGCTTCCTTCCGCGCGAACACACTCGCCCGGACTTGCACCATCGTCGCCACTCCTGGTTTCACCGTGAACTGATACGCGCCCGCCACACTCTGGCTTTCCAGCATAGCGTACAGGACCAGAGTCGTGCTCGCCGGCTTCGGCGGCTCCAGCCAGAATGAAGTGAAGCGGGGAAACTCCTCGCCGTCCGGTTCGACTGTGTTCAACGCCAGGCCGCGCGCCGACAAACCATAAGCGGTGTCCGCACTCAAAAACCTGAAATAGCTGGCTCCGACGAACGATCCAATCTCCCGAAACGGCTGATCGCTCCCGCCAAACGGAAACATCAAACGAAACCCGGCGAACCCCATGCTCGCCGGCATCGTCCCTGCCTTGGCCGTCCAATAATTGAAGTACTCGCGAAGGAACGGCAACGGATGCTCCCGCGCTTCCTTCAGCTCATAGAGCCGCACGGTTTGATCGTACAGAAAACCAGGATGCAGAAACTGCACCTGAAACGGCAGTTGCTCCCGTTTCCACAGCGATCGATTACCATCAAACTCGATCTGCCGAAGCTCGTCGTAACTCAGTTGCCGCAGCCATTCAGGCACTTGGCCCTGCGGCGGAGCATACGGTTCCGCCGCGAGCGATTTCGCCCGCGTCCGGAGTTGTTCGAAAAATGTCGGATCGGCCGCACGGACAGTCGTGAAGACCGCCAGCATTCCGATCGACGCCAGCAAACGGACGGCGTATGTCATTGGTCAGAGGAAGAAGCCCAGCTGCTTCTCTGACACCGGCAGAGCGGCACGTTCCATTACCTTCAAAAGATCCTCCCAGATCATGCGTTTTGAGCGGTTTGATGGGTTCCGCAAAATGTAGCTGGGATGATACGTTACCATCAACGGCTTGCCGGCAAACGTGTGCCACTTCCCGCGCACTTCCCCGAGTACTTTGAATGAGCTGGCACCAAGCAAACCGTGCGCTGCCGTCGACCCCAAGGCGACGAGCAGATCCGGATTCACCACGTCGATTTGTGCCTGTAGATAAGGGAGACAATAACGCATCTCGTCCGCCGTGGGAGGCCGGTTTTCCAACTGCTCCTGACCTTCGGGGGTCGGAAGCTGGGGCCTCCAATTTAGGATGCTCGCGAGATAAACGCCCTCACGTTTCAGCCCCATGGCTTGGATCATCCGAGTCAGCAACTGGCCCGAGGGCCCGATAAACGGCTCGCCTTCGATCTCCTCCTCAGGTCCAGGAGCGTCCCCGATAAACATGATCTTCGCGTCCAATGATCCCGCGCCGAACACGGCTTTCCTGCCCGCGCGCAGCTGTGCCTGGCACGTCGCATCGTTCGCGAGTTGCTCGACCAAGGCCTGGCGACGCGTCTCCTTGTCTCCGGGCGGAAGCGTCACGTTCGGCGCCGGCGGCAAGGCCGGTGCCGAGGGCTCGGACTTCGCTTTCCGCGAGACGGGAGCAGCGGGGCGCGCAACCGCGGCGGCCGGTGCGGGAGCTTCCGCTGTGCCAGCCGATTGCTCCACGGATCGCCCCGAATCAGCCCCCGGCGCAGTGGATCGCGACTCCGATGCGCGCAGGGCCGTTTTTTCGGCAACAGGCGACTTAAGCGTCGAGCCAGCAGTGGCGACCTGCGCCGCCATCACCCGGCGGAGCGCCGCGACGGTTTCGCTTGAAACCGCGACGGTTTTCACGCCTGCCGTTTTCAGGCGGCGCAACTCGTCGGTCAAAGCATGAAGGGCTGTGCGCATGTCCGTTAGGTGCTCCGCGTCGAAAGCAATTTCTCAACGTGCTTCCCCAATAAATCGAATTCCAAATTGACCGCATCTCCGGGCTTCTTCTCCGACAGATTTGTGACGGCGCGCGTATGCGGGATAATCCAGACGCCAAACGCGGTGTCCACCACTTCCGAGATGGTGAGCGAAATTCCGTCGATCGCGATGCTCCCCTTGTGGACAATGTAACGCGTGGAGCCTTCCGGCACGCGCACGCGCAGAAAAACGTCCTTTCCCCGCGCTTCCAACACGTCGATTGTGCCCAGCGCGTCGATGTGCCCGGTCACAAAATGCCCCCCGACCTTGCCCCCAAAACGGAGGCTGCGCTCGAGATTGACCTTTGCGCCCGGCACGAGCGCGGAAAAATTGGTCAGCCGGCGCGTCTCTTCCAGCACATCGAACCGCAACGTCGTGGCGTCGAACTGTGCCACCGTCAGGCAGCACCCGTTGACCGCGATGCTATCGCCCGCCGTCAAGTCCACGAGCGCAGCCGCCGCCGAAACGGTCAGGCTCCATGCCTCCGCCTTGGACTCAAATGCGATCACCCGACCGGTCTCCTCGACGATGCCCGTAAACATAGGACCGCAGCAAATCGTGATTCTCCCGGCCGCCAAGCCGCAAACACCCGGTTTACGCGGGCTCTGCCCAAGGGCGCCGCAGCGGATGCAATGAATAGTCACCCCAATTCGGGCGTCTTACCGTATTGCCGTGAAGCTGATTTACGCTTATTCTCCGCCTGTTCATCTGTGTCCAACGACGTCGAAATCCTTTCGCCTGAATCCGAACGCGACCTCATTCAGCGTGCGCAGGCGGGCAATGAAGACGCGTTCGGCACGCTCATGCGGAGTCACTATGAACCGGTGTTTCGCCTCGTGAGTTCCATGCTGCGAGACGAACACAGTGCCCGGGATGTTTGCCAGGAAGTCTGGCTCACCGTCTGGAAGCGTCTTGGGACCTTTCGCGGCGACGCGAAATTCTCCACGTGGATCCATCCCATCGCCGTCCGTCGGGCGATCGATCACATGCGGGCGCGCAAGCGTTGGTTTAACCGGTTCATCCCGTTCCTTTCTGACACGGCCGGGGCCGACGAAGGTGGCACACAAAACACGGTGGCGGCCGCGCCTGAAGCGGTCGAAGCGAGCGATCCGCGCCAGGACCTGGAGCGAGTTGAGCGCACCGAGCGGTTTGAACGTGCGATCGCGGCACTTCCCCCCAAGCATCGCGCCGTACTCGCGTTACGCGAAATTCAAGGACTTTCATACGACGAAATTGCTGCCCACCTCGACATTGCACGAGGCACGGTGATGTCGCGTTTGTTTCACGCGCGCCGGCTATTGGTGCAAAAATTAGGAGACCTGCCATGAACAAAATCCACTTTCTGCTCGTTGCGTTATTCGCCTTGGGTTTCGCGCCCCTGACCGTGCAAGCCGCCGAAAATGCCTCGGCGCGCGCGATCCTGATTCTGGCGTCGCCAGAAAAGAAAGCCTCCGACCCGCGGCTGAGTTCCTACGTCGACAATCTACGCCGCATGATCCCGGGAAACATGGCGAGTTTTCAGGCCACCGGCGAGGGTTCCGCCTCTTTGAGTGTCCCAGGTCGCACCAATCTCTCATTGGA
>CAYVDZ010000460.1:0-4981 GCA_964450575.1 uncultured Opitutus sp. | reverse complement strand
CACGGCTGGCGCCTCAAACCCCTGCACCGCGAGATTCTTCTTTCCCGCGCCTACCGGCAGTCGGCGGCGTTTCGCGACGAGGCCGCGCGCGTCGACAAGGATGCGCGCCTGCTCTGGCGTTTTCCGCCGCGCCGTCTCTCCGCCGAGGAGATCCGCGACACCATGCTCGCCGTGGCGGGCCGGTTGAAACTCGAGCCGATGGGCGGCCCCGGCTTCCGGCTCTACAAGTTCACGCAGAACAACGTCAGCACCTATTTTCCCCTCGATCACCACGGCCCTGAGACCTATCGCCGCGCCGTCTATCACCAGAACGCCCGCGCCAGCGTCGCCGACTTGCTCACCGATTTTGACTTTCCCGACATCGCGCTCGCCGCGCCGCGCCGCGCCAGCACCACGACGCCCCTGCAGGGCCTCACGCTCCTCAACCACAGCTTCACCCAAGACCTTGCCGCGGCGCTCGCCGTTCAGCTCGATCCTGCCGATCCGGTGACTCACGCGTA
This sequence comes from uncultured Opitutus sp., assembly GCA_964450575.1. Classification (GTDB taxonomy): domain Bacteria; phylum Verrucomicrobiota; class Verrucomicrobiia; order Opitutales; family Opitutaceae; genus ER46. The sequence goes on along the minus strand of CAYVDZ010000460.1, from coordinate 4,481 downwards.
TGCGCTCGCTTTCCAACGCGCGCCGACGCCCGCGGAAAAATCCGCTGCCACCGCCCTCATCGCGCAGCACGGCGGCGAGGCGTTCTGCCGTGCGCTGCTCAACGCGAATGAAATGATTCACGTGGAATAAGTGCTGCCGCCGCTTTTCAGGAACTGCGGCTGGCCTGCCCGGGGTCTCGATCCCGCCGGTGCCGGGACGCCCTGGAGTATGGCAATACCGGATACAAGATTGCCGCCGAGGACCGTGACGACGACCGCGCTGGTGCTGGAGGTGCACAATCTCCGATCCAATCCGCGCGTTTGATGAGGGAGAACTCCGACCGAATACGAAACCTCGAGATAGCACGGCCAGCGAGAGCGCGGTGGTTCTCGCTCGACCTTCGGTTTCGACCGTCTGCACTTTGGTACATGACGCGTTCTCCACGCTTCCGCATCGCCTCTCCTGGTTGGGGCGGGGTCCACGCCCGTGCGGTAGCAGCGTGGCAGCGCGTCGCTGCGATCAGCCTGCTGTGGACTGTTGGCGTTGTCAGGGCCGCCGTAACTGCAGGAACGCCTCCCAATGTCGCGGTGATCAAGGTCATGGCCGGAGGAGTCGAGTATCCGGTGACGCCGCTGGTAAGCGAGCCGCGGAGCCGGTCGATGTCGGCTTCGACTGAGTTTGCACTCGCGCCGGTCCGGGTGCCACTGCGTGATCTGCCGCTGAGCCTGACCTTTGGTGCGGTGGTGACCGCAGGGGAAAAGCCGATCCGAATTCGCTACCGGCTCGAGGGCTGGGACGAGCGCTGGAAGGATATGGAGGGAATGATGTGGCTCGTGTTGCGCTTCCTCGACGAGAAAGGCCGCGCGATCAGCAGCGCATCGTTCATCCGGCAGGGGGAGAGTGTTGGCTGGCGCGGAGATGTCGCACGCTCCGAGTTTCATGTGACGGCTGATTTCGCGGTGGCGCCGGCGCGGACCAGAAAAGTGCAACTCATGCTGGTTTCCGGCGGCACGCCCCGCACGACTGGCGTGTGGGTGGTGCGACGGCTGAAATTATCCGTGGTGCCGCAGGAAAACTCGGCCGAGGTGGGAAACACGCTGCTCGACATCGCGGCACTGACCGGCGCGCAACTCGACTCGCCGCGCGGGGTGCCCGATGACTGGTCGCGCGACGGCACCAGCCTTGAGACGCCCCAACTCCTCAGCGCCGGCTCGCCGGCGGCGCCGATGCTGGCGCTAATCGACCGAGATCCGACCAATACCGGAGGGTGGTTGGCCCGCGGACGGAACGTGGTGGACGTGAATCCAGGGGACGCGTTGCGCCTCGATGGTGAGGAATTTTTCAGTATCGGACGCGGCGGAGAATTCACGGAAAGCTATATAAATCTGCGGGCGGAGAACTATACGTTTCTGGTACATGCGGTGGACCAGTTTGGTCGCGAGACGGGATCGGGTGTGCGGCTGCCCATCGCGATCGTGCCGCCGCCGACGCAGACGTTGTGGTTCCGAGCCCTCGTGGTCGGTGCACTGTTCCTCGCGATGGGCGGCGCGGTGCGCTATGCGACGTGGCGGAAAGTGCAGACGCAGCTGGCGCGACTCGAACGTCAACGCGCGATCGAGGTGGAGCGGACGAGAATCGCCCGCGACCTGCACGACGAAATGGGCGCCCGGTTGACGCAGATCTCGCTGCTCTCGGCCCGCGCGCTTGAAGCGAACTCTGCCCACGTGGGTGCCGTTGAGCCGCTCGAGCAGGTGCAGCGCGCGGCGCATGCCTTGGCGTCGACTCTGGACGAGATTGTGTGGGCGACGAGCCCGCAGCACGACACCCTCCCGGCGTTGGCCGACCATCTGAGCGACTACGCTGTCGAAGCGCTGGCGTCGGGCGGCGTGCGCTGCCGCCTCGAAGTTCCGACCCTGCTCCCGGAGGCGGGGATTTCGAGCGGGCACCGGTTTCGCCTAATGATGGTCGTGAAGGAGGCGTTGACAAATGTTCTCCGGCACGCCGGTGCGACGGAGGTGAAAATTCGCCTCGCCCTTGCAGAAGGGACGCTGACCGTGACCCTGCGCGACGACGGATGCGGCTTCGGAGAACCAGGCAGGGTGGGGCGTAACGGCATCAGCAACATGCACGAAAGGATGCGCGAGATCGGCGGCACCTGTGAGATCGTGTCGACGTTAGGTGGAGGAACGATCGTGGAACTGCGCCTGCCGTTGAAGGAGACAAGCGCATGAAGCCCGGCGTGGCGATCGTCGAGGACGATGCCGGCGTGCGAGAGAGCCTCTCCGCGCTCATCCGGAACAGCGCGAGTTTCCGTCTCGTGGCGGAGTGCGCGTCTGGCGAGCAGGCGCTGGTGGATATCCCGGCGTGCGGGGCAAAGGTTGTGGTAATGGACATCCATCTTCCTGGCATGCAGGGGATCGATTGCATTTTTCGGCTCAAAGCCAAAGTGCCCCAATTGCAGGTGCTCGTGCTTACGTCTTACGAAGACGGCGACACGATTTTCCGGGCGTTGAAGGCGGGCGCAGGCGGCTACCTCGTCAAACGGGATGCGAGCGCAAAGCTGCTCGAGGCGCTGACGGAACTCATGGCAGGCGGGGCGCCGATGTCCTGCCAGATCGCGCGCAAGGTCGTTCACTTCTTTCACCAGCGCTCACCGGCGGTGGAAACGGAGAAGCTTAGCAAACGGGAGATTCAGATCCTCGATCTGCTCGTGGCGGGCTGCATTCTGAAGGAAGTCGCGGATCAGCTTGGCATCGGCCGCGAGACGGTGCGCACGCACGTGAGGCACATCTACGAGAAACTGCAGGCCCGGAGCGCGGCCGAGGCGGTCGCGAAATATCTGAGCCGATGAAGTCGGCCGGCTTGCGCGCACCAGCGATCTTTTTGGAAGCTCGCGCCAGCGCCGGCCCGTCGGATCTGGAACATCGGCGTCTGCACCACAGGTTCGTGGGCCCGCTGTGATTCACGGAGAGACAGGCTGGCGGTCACGGGTTTTGTTCATGGACGTTGCGCGCGGTAGCTTCACTTCGAGCGAAGCTCCTTGAACGGGATGTCGCGGGAAAGAACGACCTCGCCTTCCAGACCGCAGACTTCCAGGCGAAGGGAGGGATTGGGACCGTCCCATTTGATCCGCATGAGACCGAAGTTGGAGCGCGTGTAGGGAAGCTCGTGCAGCCGATAACGATTGGGCTGAGGCTTCCTGGGGGCGGCTTGCTCAGTCGCAGTCTTCCCGAAGTTGCCCTCCTTGGGTTCAAACTTCTGGGGAACGACCGGGTTGTTGAGACCACTGGTAGTCAGATCATAGAGCGGATAGGGAACTCCGTCTGCCGGTGTCAGCGCGGAGAGTTCGGCGAGGTGGCGGTCGCCGCTAATGACGACCACGTTCTGGGCCTGCGTGCGGCGGAGGAGTTCCAGAAAACGGGCGCGTTCTTTGGGAAAGTTTTCCCATTTTTCAGAACCGTGCTCGGCCGAGATCAGTTGAATGCTGGAAATCACCACGCGGATTTCGGCCGGCTCCCGCAATCGCCGTTCGAACCAAGCCCACTGTCCTTCGCCGAGCACGGTCGCGCCCGCGTCGGTGTTGGGGATGGTGACCTTGGAATTGGCAGGATCTTTTTTCAGCGGAGAGCGGAACATGCGGGTGTCCAGGAGTATGATTTGGACGCGTTTGCCCGCCGGTCCAAGCGTCACACAGTCGTAGACACCAGGCGTCGTGCGCCGCGGCGAACCGTCGGGCACCTGGAAAAAGTCGCAAAATTCCTTTTGCGATGCGGCCGCACCGGGGAATCCGGCGCCCGCGTCGTTTCTGCCGTAGTCATGGTCGTCCCAGGTGGCGAACAACGGGACGGTCTGGCGGAGCTTGGCGAAGCCCGGCGAGGCTGCGAGCAAGGCGTATTTCTGGCGAAGCACAGCTGGGTCGGCGGAATCGCCGTAGATGTTGTCGCCGCAGAGCACAAACGCATCGCAGCGAGCAGCATTGATGGTGTCCCAGATGGGCATGGGCCGTTCTCCACGTGCGCAAGAGCCGAAACCAAGCGTGGTGATGACGAGTTCAGGCCGGGCCGAGACCCGGTCCGCCACCGTCGCGTGGAGCGCGCTCGTTGCTGCGGTGGAATCCGCACTGTGCGCTCCCGTCGCCACGTGCAGCGTGAGGATCGCCGCGGAAATCTGCCGGAGGTGTTTCATGAAGGCGTCAGTTTCTCGCGGTGTGGCGGGAGGCGCTAGGGCATCGAGGACACGTCTCTCGACTCCTACGTCACCGAGTCCGGTTTCAGGCGCCGGCGGGGATTCGCCGGCCCGTTGACTCAGAATTTCAGACCGGCGGAAAGCTCATAGGTCCGGGGAGCCTGATAGATTCGCTGCAGGATGTGCGCTTGGCCGCTCCCGTTGTCGACGGCGCTGGTGGGGAAAGCATCGTCATCGTTCAATAGGTTTCGCACCCGGACGGAGACCGTCCAATTCATGTTTCGCTCCCGCAGTTTCTGCCGCCACGCGTAACTCG
>CAYVDZ010000459.1:0-4983 GCA_964450575.1 uncultured Opitutus sp. | reverse complement strand
ACCCAGCTGATCCCAAGGAAGATCATGACCACCGGCAGAATAACGACCGGCAACCAAAGCACTCCCCAGGGCAAGCCTGGGCCAACCACCACCATGCTCACCAACACGAGCGACAGGCTGATGAGGAGGTGGAAAACTCCGGAGCCAACTTGGGCAGCGGGGAGTATCTCCAGGGGAAATACGACTTTTTTGACGAAATTGGGATTGGAAATTATGATCGTGGGCGAGACGCCGAGCACTTCGGAAGTGAAATGAAAGATCGTGAGCCCGAGAAAGATGCCCAGGCCGTAGTCGATTTTGGTTTCGTTGGGAAGAATCCCGAACGAGCCCTCAAAAATGTAGCCAAAAACCAGGACATAAAGGCCGAGCAGCAGCAGTGGATTGAGAAAGGACCAAGCGAGCCCAAGGTGGCTGCCCTTGTGCCGCATTTCCACGTTGCGCAAGGTGAACTGCAGAAGCAGCTCGCGGTGCTTCCAAAGATCAAAAACGAATGGGATGTAGCGGCGGACCATGGAGGAATGGGACTCAAGGGGCGTGCCATGACATCGAGCAAGCAAAGTATTTTTGCAGCTTACTCGCGAGCAGGACTATTTTCCGGCAGCTCTGCGTCCTTTTACCTCTTGGACCGAAGAGTCGTGACGGGTTGAAGAAATGGGCGTTCCCGAGGGGCGTGGACAGAAGTGGTGATGCGCTGCCCCCCCGCTGAACCAAGATATCGCCCCAAAACAACGTTTTCGCTGAGCCCCGCCGCGGCGCTCAACCGCGCTTCTCGCGAAACACCCGATAGTTGAGCAGCAGAAAAATGATCACAGTCGAGGGCGGCACTGCCCAAACCGCCGCCCACATGATGCCCAAGCCCATCACATCATGGCAGAATTTGAATGCTGCAATGTTGATGGCATAACTGATCGCCACGGTTCCCAAATACTCGCCGAATTGCTGAACGCTGTCCTGACGCGAACTGGGCAGCGCCCACAAGCGCAGCAGCGCGTAGTGCGTCGCGACGGACAAAACGTATGCCACGGTGAATACGAGGTCACTGGGTCCCTTGTTTTTCAACAGCCAGAGGGCCACAAACTGGACCACTGCCGATACGCCGCCGACCACGAGAAAGTTGATGAACCTCACGTAGTCGCTGCGCTTTGTTGGGAGCCACCGAAGCATCCGACCACTCAACGGAGCAGAGCCTCAATCCGGCAATTCTAATCCTCCACCGGTGTCGTCCCCAACATGAGCCGCTCCGCTCCTTGACCTGCACCCGCCCGCTTTCAACGGATACAGTTGGATTCCGCTGCACTGCGCTCGCGTCAGACACCCATGGGAGCTATCAATTGGCCCTCCGCCGTCTTCTCGCTCTGACGCCGCTCCGTGCATTACATTGGGTGAACATACACCGGCACGAGATCGAGATCACAACCATCACTCAATAGGGGCGCACCCGCTCCACCTCGAGAATCGAGCCGGTAAAGAACGGCATCCCGGACGTTCCCCCGACCGGATTGTAGCCCACAAACACGTCCTCGGCTCCTGCCCGATGGAGCCGGGCCGGTTGCTCCCAGACGAGCTGGCCGTTAACCCGGACACTAAACCGCTGAACTTCCACGCTGTTCCAACGCGCACCGGGAAACGATCCCAGCGCAATCTCCAACACCTGCTCCGCCGACCGGTCGAGTTGCACCGGCGGGCTGATGAAAGGTGGCCGGCCCCAGTGATCCAGCCCGAATCGGACGTAACCAGAATCCAGATACTCCACCCAGAGAAAATCCGCCGCGCCGGCCCTGCCGGTCACAATCAAAGGTTCACGCGGTCCGGACGGCTCCGCGGGAAACTGCACCCGCATCCGGATCGCAGTATAGTCTGCCTGCTCCGGCGAGAGATAATCCCGCAATTGGTCGATCCCGATGAACTCGCCCGCCAGGCTCGGCGTCGGCGTGCCGGAAGACGTCGAATTCCCACCCGCCTGCGCCGCTACCAATTCGATGGGAGCACTTGGACGCAGCGTCCAAATCGGCACTCCGTCCATTTTCACCATCAAGCGGACCGCGCCGTCCTCCCGGCTCCTCGCGGCGGATGGCCGCAACTGAACCCACTCGAGCAAGTGCCCCCGTTTGGGAGCGATCGCGAACGGGTCGCTCTCTGACACAGTGTCGTTTTCGTCGACATACTGCAGTCGGACATACCCGTCCGCCGAGCGATACGACCATCTCGCCTGGCCGCCGCCCTGGCGGGCCGTCAGCAAGGTTCGAGGCTCCCCCGAAATCGCCGCCGCAAATCGCACCCGCAGCGCATAGGCCTCCACCTGCTCTCGGACGGCGGTTTCCGTTCGCCGATCACGCGCGAGCGGATGAAGCTCACCGGAGAAGCGTTGAGTGTTTCCTGGTCCCGGCCCAGCTCCGACGAACACCGCACGCGGCGATGCGGGGTGAAAGCGTTGATAACCGTCGAGCAGGATCTCTCCATCGAGTTCGACCCGCAGCCGCCGTGACATCCGAACGAGCTCAGCCCGTTCTCTCCCGGCGAAAAACGGGTGCTCCTCGGGCGGATACAGTGATCCCATTTCGATTCGCAACCCCTGAGGCGCGGCCCGGGATGGCCGCACGGGCCGGCTCAACCTGCTCGCTCCGCCATCATGCGAAAAGCCAAGCCGGATCAAGCCATCGGCCTCATGATGAACAAACACGTGATCCCCCCGGCTGGCCGCGCCCGTGGCAAGCAAAGGCTCACGCGTCCCCGGCGGCTCCGTTCCAAACTTCACCGTGTATTCACGTGGTCCATACGGAGTCCCCAGGAGGGTTTCCAAAACATAGGCGGGGGAATTGAACGCGCGTGCCACCACCGCATAAGCGCGCGGGTTCTGGCGTTGAAAGTTTCCGTACAGCGCAAAGCCGAACATCAGTCCGAAAAAGCTGGAAAAGACCAGGAGGCTTATCATGCCCGCCGTGAGGATGCGCCGCAGCCACGGCGGCCACTGCTTCGCGGCGAAGCGCTGCGCCGCCAGCACCCCGATGCAGGCCAGCAGCAGAATCGCCGGCACAAAGTCGATCAGGTAGCGCGCCATCGCTGCATAAAAGAACATCAGCGTGAGTGTGGTCGCGAGCGCCAGGAGGCCGAACGCCGCCAGCAGGCTGCCGATCTCGCCCCGCTCCCCGGCCAGGCGACGCCAGAGCGCCAGCGGCGCAAGCAGTGCCAGCCAGAGCACGGGCGCGCCCGGCAGCACCCCATACAGATTCTCCACTCCAACGAAGCCCTGCGGGAGCGGGGGCAGCTTCGGCTGTTCAATAAATGGAAAGTATCGCGACCACTCTGCCGCCCGCCAAAAATACGCGCTCACATTGAACGGGAAATAGCTGAAACGGAAGTGCCGCGTTTCCGCCTCGTTGACACCGCTCAACTGGTACGCGACGCCAAACTCCAGGGGGTGATCGAAGCGGGCATAGTTATACCACGCCATGGCCACTCCAATCACGGCGAGCGGCGCCACCCCCGCCGCCAGCATCCGGCGCCAATCCACACCGGCCTTTGCACCCTGCTGCCGTTCGCTCCACCACCACCAGACGATCGGCGCCAACAACACGCAGCTCGCATACAAGTAACTCAGCCGGGACGCAACAGCCAGCCCCAGACAAAAGCCCGCGAGCGCAAACCACAAACCCGCACGCCGCCTCGCCGCCAGACTGCGATGCATGGCAAACAGCGCCATCATTGCGAAACAATATCCGCTGCTCAACGGCAGCTCCCAAATACTTCCCCGCCGCACCACCACCAATCCCATGCTGGCTGTCGCAAGCGCAATCAGGCACATCACCGTGATCGCCGTTCCAACCGTCGGGAAATACCGGTGCCGGACCAATAGCAACAACGCGGCCGACAAAAGATAACCCAAATAAACAAACACCACCGTGGCGACCGAAAGCGGAAGATCGACACCGGTCACGATCCGAAACGGAAGCATCAACGTCACCACCGGCGCGACGCCGAAGTACAGGTAGTATTTGCCTTTATAATACGTCGCATCATGCAGACCGGAGCCCGGAGGCCGGGTATTCGGATTGTACGGATTTTCGGCCTGCTGCAGTTCGGCCGAGACCTCCGTCTTTAAATGCAACTGACCAGACAGAAACCCATCGATCAGCAGATTGTAGTAATCCCGTTGCTCACCGCCGAAACGCCAGGTGCGCTCCTCGGGCACTGCCGTCCAGAAATACAACACGCCAACCATGACCAAAACCAACGCTATCGAAACGCGCTCCCACAGTCCCGCGCGGAGCCGATCAACGCTGGGTTCAGGTGAGGGATATGACATGGGCGGCGTTGCAGGCGTGGTTGCCAGCCTCGGGCCGGGCCCGCACGTCAGGCAAGCATGGACGTTTTCCGGTGCGCTGAATTAATCTTGCTTGAGCGTTTCCACGTTAACGACCCTGAGGAATGTCTGCCGCCACCTCCGAACGCATCCAGTTCGCCATCATAGGCTGCGGCCTGATTGGCCGGAAGCGCATGCTCGCTCTGGAAAAAGGGGCGTCGGTTTTATACACCTGCGACCTCGACCTGGTGCGAGCCAGTGAACTCGCCAAACTAAGTTCCGGCTGCAGCGCTATCACCGATTTCAAAATCACCCTCGCCGACCCACGCGTTACCGCCGTCATTGTGTGCACACTCAACGCCTCCCTCGCACCGATCACGCTCGCAGCCGTTCGCGCGGGCAAACATGTTCTGGTCGAAAAACCCGGCGCACTCAATGCCGCCCAACTGCGGATCGTCCGCGACGCCGCGCAACAAACCGGCGCGCGGGTCCGCCTTGGTTACAATCACCGCTTTCATCCCGCCCTGCAAAAAACCCGCGAGCTCGTCGACCGTGGCGTCCTCGGCCCGTTGATGTTTCTTCGCGCGCGCTATGGCCATGGCGGCCGCAAGGGCTACGACCGCGAATGGCGGGCCGACCCGAAGCTGTCCGGCGGCGGCGAACTCATCGATCAGGGCGTGCAC
>CAYVDZ010000458.1:0-5001 GCA_964450575.1 uncultured Opitutus sp. | reverse complement strand
ACCACCGCGACTTCTATGTCGACTTGGAGCACCCGAAACAACTCTGGGTGCGCGCAGCCGAGTCGCTGCCGGCTCACATCGCCGGCCAGGTGCCGGTGCGCGAGCGTCGCGCGCCAGTCGGCGAGGGTGGGGAGTCGCTGCCGGCCCACCTCGCCGGCCAAGTGCCGGAGCCACCGCCGCGTTGCCCCTACAAATCGGCCCGGCTCGGTTCGCTCTGGCAGAGCTTCCACGACCAGCTCACCGACCCGCGAGCCCGCCGCGGCCGACGCCTCCTCCTGTCCACCATCCTCACCATCGCCGCCGCCGGCACCGTCGTCGGCGAACGCGGCCCCAAAGGCATCGCCAAGTTCGCGGAGAATCTGAGCCAGCCGCAACGCCGTCACCTGCGCTGCCTGCCCTGCAAAAAGACCGGCCGGCTGATCGTGCCCGGCGAGCCCACCTTTCGCCGCGCTTTCAAACAGCTCGACCGCGCGCAGTTCCACGACCTGCTCGCCGGGTGGCTGGCCGAGCACGATCCGGAAAAACTCACAGCCCTGGCCGTCGACGGCAAAACCGTCAAGGGCTCGCGCCAGTCCGACGGCCGCCCCGTGCATCTGATGAGCGCGGTCGCGCACCGCACCCAGCGCCTGCTCAACCAGATCCCCGTCGCGGAAAAATCCAACGAGATCCCCTGCCTTTCGCCCGTTGCTCGCCCCCCTGCCACTGGTCGGAGCGCTCGTCACCGCCGATGCCGCGCTCTGCCAGCGCGCTCACGCGCAGTTCCTGGTTTATGAGAAAGGCGCAGACTGCCTCTTCCTCGCCAAAGGTAACCAGCCCGGTCTCGAAAAACTCGCCGCCCACCAACTCCCGCGGTTTGCCCCCCTCCGGGTGACGCCGCCGCCGGTCCGACCTACGCCGAGACCAAGCCTACGCCGCCATCCCCCCAACAAATTTTAACGACGGATGGGACATTCCCAACTTGCCACACTCCAAAGCCGAAATTCTATAAATCCGTTGTGATTAACGACGAAACAATCCGCATCGAGCAGCCTGATGCATCCCTCAGGGGAGACGGGGAGGACGACGCGTTTTTAACGGTAGGTCGAGGCGATCGGCGGTGAAACACGGCATGGTGATAAGGTCCGTGGTGTAACGACAAGATATTCTACGGTCGTCAGTGAGCGGCGGTCGGGGCGTATTGGGATCGGAGAAGCCCATCATGATCGCGAGTTTGAAAAATCCGTTGAGAGCCAGGCGCAATGCGGACGACTCTTTGCGATTGCTTCAAGCCTCCACCACATATTCTCAAAACGTCATGATGATTCCCGCGATACTCGACTCGCCGCTGTCGGTAGCATTTGGCAGCGCCACCGACCTAGGTAAGCGAAGGGACAACAACGAGGACTCGTCGCGTTGCGGACTTTTGGCGATTGGCACATCTCGGGAAAGCACGCTTCTCGTCGTCAGCGACGGTGTGGGTGGATCTAAGGCTGGCGAAGTCGCTAGCAAACTCGCGGTCGATTGCATCCACTCGCTTCTGGCCGAACGCCTGGAGGCGGCGGCCCCGCCGATTGACCGGCGCGGCTGGCTGGATGGCGCGATCCGCGAAACAGATCATCGCATCCGCGTCGCCGCGGAGCAACCGGGTTTAGCAGGTATGGGCGCCACACTCTCGGTGCTTTGGCTAGCGGGGCGGGAAGCGTGGTGGGGACAGGCCGGAGACAGCAGGATCTATCTCTGGCGCCGGGGCGAACTGCGCCAACTTTCGCACGATCAATCGCCCGTGGGCCGCCTCCGCGCCAACGGCCAACTCAACGAAGAACAGGCGCGCGCCCATCCCTACCGCCATCTTATCGATCAGTGCCTCGGCGGTGCCGGGGCTGCGATCGAGCCTGAAACGGGAAAGTTCCCGCTCGAGCCGGGCGACATATTTTTGCTCTGCTCTGACGGCCTGAGTGACGGTCTTTGGGATCGCGATCTCGCCGAGGGCTTGAAGCTCGCAGCGGCGGGACAATCACCAGCCGAGGTCGCGAGCATCCTGGTGGCGCGCGCGAACGAAGCTTCAGGCCGCGACAATATCACCGCCGTGGTCGCGCGGGCTGCGGGAACATACGCGTCTTCCTCTACGGAAGACCATCCCCCCGAACCCGAGGGATCTCCGGTGATGCGTTTACTTCGGCAATTCGGATGGCGCCGCAAAACCACAAACGACACGGGCACCCCGTAGCCAATTCTGCGAAACCGGGCCAGGAGGGACTACGGCCCCAGCGCTCGCGAACGCGGTCGCAGCGCCTGTGGCCCGCGTTCCTTACGCCCCTCAAGATACAGATTTTTCGCCGAAACGGTAAAAGAATCCTGCACCGGGGCGGCAAGCCGGAGGGTGATCGTTGTCACACGATTCTCATCCGTGCCAAGATCGAAGTCTTCGACTTTCTGTAATTTCACCGTGGCCGGCTCGAATTCGTAGTTGGCGAGTTCACGCGCGGATTCTTCGGTGATGCGCGGCCGGATCGAAAGCACCAGCAATTGCCCGCTCGCCTTCACGAGCGGGGGTTGCGCCCAATCGGCCAAGGAAGGCTGGGTGACGGAGCCGCCCTTTACCTCGAAGGAAGTCACTGTCGCCGAGAGTTGAACCACGCCGAACACGTTGACCTGTCCGCTGGTCTCGACCGAATATCCTCCGGCCCGCGTGATCGGTCCGGCAAGTTGCAGCACGACACGCGAAGCGTCATCGGAGGCCTGCGCGACCGACTCGATCGCGATACTGCGACGGTCGCCGTCGATCACGCGGTAACGCGCCTTGTCTCCCGCCGACTCGCGATCCACGGCACGATCAAATTGAAGTCTCAACGTGCGATCCTCCCGCGTGACGCTACCCTTTTGATTGGTGCCTTCGACCGAAAGCACGGCGGGCGCTTTGCGATCGGGCGCGTCGTTGAAACCGAACTCTTTTTCGATAGCCACTTTGGTCGCGTTGCCCTGCCGATCCGCCATTTTGGCGACGGTGACGCTATGCTGCGCCGAGGTGAGGCGCTGCGGTTCGAGTCGCAGAGTCACCGTGGTGCCCGTGTCGTCGACGCGGGTCCCGCCTTTGAGCAGGCGCACGGGCTTTTTGTCCGAATCGAAGACAGCGTAGTTTCCCTCGTCGCGAGCAAGCGTGAGGTCGAGCGGCGAATTAAAGGTAAGCGCGATCTCAAATTTTCCGCCCATCGCCACGACGTCGGTAAGTCGGGGAGGCAGCACATTCATGTAAGGGAACAAGCGATTCATGCCGCTCTTTTCATCCACGGGATTGGGTTTCACCGCGCGATCCGTCACCCCGGTGATGTCGATTACATAGGTTTTTCCGCCGACAAAATCATCGTTGGCTTCCAGCAGCACGGTGGTGCCGGCCTTGTCCTCCTTGTCATACTCGGCCCCGACGACGTTCAAACGCTTGCCGCGCTGGCCTCCGTCCACCTGATAAATCGCAAACCGCGAGGGGGTGAGAGAGGCCTCCGCGATCGGCTTGTCGAACACGAGCAACAGGTTTTTCTTCGACTTCCCGCCGGCGGAAGGGGTGACGAGGTTGGGGGCCAAACGGTCGTAGTAGGTGAACTCCGCATTCGAGGGCGCGATGGTCCCGCCTTTCGGATGGGCGAGATTTTTGATGGCGATCCCGTATTTCTCGCCATCTGCGAAACTTCCCTCGACCCGGACCACGATGCGCTGGGGCGAACTCGCGTCGTCGACTTTGCGACCGACGATCTTCATTTTGTCGTCGAAGAAAGTGAGCGGATCATCAGCCCGCCCGCCATCAGCCGCAGGTTTAGGTTGCAACGAAGCGATGGCGATGGGGGTCGAAAACGTGAGCGCCACCGTGCGGTCATCGAGGATCTGGGCCTCGAGAAATTGAGGGACCGGCGGCGGACGCATTGCCCACCAAGTCCCTAATCCGGCGCCCGCCAGCACCACCACGGCTGCGGCCAGCTGCGCATAAAAAACCCAGGGCGGCTGCTGGCGCAGCTTAAGTTGCGCCGAGAGGTTGCTATCGCCCGCCGGGGCCGTCATCGGCGAAGGCCGATCAGGAGAGGCGGAGGATTTCAGGACAGGATCGTCGATCGCGGGCACACAGACTTCTCTCGTCCATGTATCCAAGGCGATCACGAGCTTGCCGCCGACAATATAAAAATCAGCCGGAACTTTTTCGAGGCTCGGGAGCCGGAATTCTCGGCGGAGTTCGCGCTCGAAAGGCGAGGCCGTCCCTCCCGGATGGGCTTTGGCATAGTAGGCCCGGGCCGCTTCATCGAACGCGCGCCACTCGCCCGGCGTCAGGGTTTTCAGACGGTTGAGTTTTTTCGCGGGAATCGACGCTCCGCCGATCTGCACCCCGCCGTCCGTCGTGCGGCGGGCCAAAAACCGCGAGAGCGGTTCATCGGCACGCAGGGCGAGTTTCAACGCGAGATCCTGTTTGTCCCGCCACGACATCTCGCATGCGGCCAATTTTTCCAGCAGCTGCTCCAGGTTCAACGAGGTGCCGGCCTGCGGTTCACAACCCCACAAAATAACCAGCCTCCGGTCAAACTCCGGGCCGTAAACCCAGTAGGCACCCGGATCAAATTCGGGATTCGGCAGGCGGAACTCCTGCCGGCACTGACGCATATATGGGGTCACGCCTTTCGCATCCGGCCGCGCCTTGGCCAAAAACGCCGCGACCGCGTCGGAAAACGCGTCGATCTCCGAGCGCGACAACGTGGTGAGCGGACTCGCCGTTTTGATGATATCGTCGGGGATTGTGTAGGCGACTTGCGGGGCCCGGCCATCTTGGCTCCGCTCCTGCCGCTCAGGCATCGTCCACTTCGCCGGAGGCAGAAAACGTGCGATGGCCTCGTCGGCCGCACCAAACAGCATCCGCTGCACATCGGCCGAAAAAAAGGTGTCGCGACCGCCGGGCGCGAGCAACGGCCGCAGGCCGCCGGGACGACAATCACGAACGAGCGGGATGGCGGGAGCCGGGGCGGGAGAAGCGGTGGAGGACATAGT
>CAYVDZ010000457.1:0-5001 GCA_964450575.1 uncultured Opitutus sp. | reverse complement strand
CCCTTGCTCCTCAGACGCTTGAAACCGCCGCGCCGCGCGCGAAAGCCGTGCTCGAACAGGCCAAGGCCAAACTCGGCTTCATTCCCAATATGTATACGGGGATGGTCAACTCACCGGGCCTCCTCGAAACGTATTTGCTCGGCTACGAGCAGTTCCGCGGCGAATCGACTTTCAGCTCAGTGGAGCAGGAGGTTGTGTTTCTCACGATCAGCCGCGAAAATGGCTGCGCCTATTGTGTCGCCGCGCACAGCGTGATCGCCGATGCCTTTTCGAAGGTGCCGCCAGCCGTGACCGATGCCCTTCGAGCGGGAGCGACCATACCCGACGCCCGGTTGCAGTCGCTCAGTGCGTTTACCCAGATCATGTGGGCCAGCCGCGGCAATCCCACGCCGGAGGCGGTCGCGGCGTTTCTCGCGGCGGGTTTTACCGAACGGCAGATGCTCGAAATCATTCTCGCGCTGGCGGTGAAGACGCTGAGCAACTACTCCAATCATCTTTTTGCGACGCCGGTCGACGATATGTTCAAGGGTCGGAGCTGGGCACCAGCGACCGCCTGACGCGCGGATGTGAATAGCCACACCTGATCCATGCCCAATTCCTTTCGTTGAAAACCATCATATCATGAAGATCCGAACTGCCTCTGTTCTCGCCACACTCCTATCGGTGTCTGCACTGCCATTCGCCATCCACGGCGCACCAAAGCAATGGAACGTGGACAAGGACCACGCTTCCGTCGGATTTGAGATCAATCACTTCTTCACTCCGGTGAAGGGCCAGTTTCTCGAATTCGGAGGCGCCTTCACGCTCGATAAGGACGATCTGACGAAGAGCCCTTCGGTCGTGTTTACGGTCAACGTTGCGTCGGTCGCCACCGCGAACAAGAAACGCGACGGACACCTTCAATCCGCCGATTTCTTTAACGCGAAAAACTGGACGGAGCTGAAGTTCACCAGTTCTGAAGTCGTGAAGACTGGTGACAACACCTACAAGGCCGTCGGCACGTTGCAGATTCGCGACGTCAAGAAACCGTTCGAAATGCCGTTCACGTTGCTCGGGGTTCAAAAGGTCAAGGCGGGGCTCGTGAGTTCGGAAGTGATGGGCATCCGCGTGAAAACGGAGTTGAATCGAAACGATTTCGGAGTCGGCACCGGCAGTTGGGCAGCGACCGCAGTTGTCGGAGAAAAGGTCGGCATCGATATTTTGCTCGAGCTGAAATAATCGCCGCGACGTTCCGGCGCGCCGGAACGCGTAGGCGCAGTCCCGCGTCCAATCGCCCCGGACGAAACACTCCGGCGGGGTGGATTTCTTTGCTTCAACCTTCCGCACTCGCCCCACGCATCATGCTCCCTCCAGCTTCATCCTACCGCGAGTCCGCGCACTTGGCACCTTCAGCAGCTTCCTGAGCGCTCCAACCGCAAAGGTTAGGCGCCGATCCTCCGCCTTTTCTCACCCGTTGTTGAGCCACACCTTCGCAGAAACAACGTTCGGAAATGGAATAAACACCCATTCAACTACTCACATTAAAGATGAATGCCCAAAATACGAAGCCTCTTCGAATTGCCCTGGTCGGCAACGCCGTTTTTTCTGCTCTGTCGGCGGTCATCTTGATAACATTTTCCGAGAAGGTCGGTACACTTATTGGAACGGTGAACTACTGGGTCCTCTCAGTAATCGGTATCGGGCTAGGGATCTTCTCGGCTGATCTCTTTCACCAAGCAAGCCGACGGCGAATGCAGACATGGCGTGCATTGTATGCTTCACTCGGAGACGCATCATGGGTTTTGGGGACGATCATCTTGCTCGTGTGGTTTCCGCAGCTGATCAATGAACAAGGCAGGGCTCTAGTGATTGCCGTTGCTCTGATTGTGGCTCTTTTCGGGTGTTTTCAGTTCTGGGGTGCTGGCGAGGCACATCGCCTGAAAGACTCACGAGTCTATCGGCACTGCGTAGCTGTGCGTGTTTCCGCAAACACGACAAAACTATGGGGTGTTATTTCTGATTTATCTGGGATCAGTAAATATTTTCCGTCGCTACGGAGCTCCTTTATCCGTGATGATATGAAGCCGGAGGTTGGTGCAATTCGTCAGTGTGAAGACCACAGTGGTAAACAGTGGGCTGAGATGTGCACGAGATTTGAGGTAGGTAAACGGATTGAAATGGAGTTTCTCTGTCAGGAAGTTGGCTTTCCTTATCCCGCCCACGAAATGATTGGTGGGTGGGAGCTAATAAAGATTTCCGAGACATCAACTGAGGTTCACATCTGGTGGGAATTGAAACCCAAACCGTCCTTCATGGCCCCGCTGATTATGCCTTTGCTTGGTCTCAAAGCTGATATTGATTTCCCGCCGCTTGTATTTCGAATGGCAGGTCGCGATCGTGACGCAGGGCTTTCCGGGTCCCTTGTTAGGAGAGTCCTCCTGACATCTTCTTCTTGTTAGAGGCCCGGCGTGGTCGCGTCCGACGGCTCCACGCGCTTGGAATCCTTTGGGCAGGAGCCCTGGCCAACCTGGACATTTCGTCTGCCGTGCGGACGGAGGTGCGACCTGAGCTTTGCGGGCCACACGGTCGCGCCGCCTCAGTTCTCTTTTGAACATTCGACGGCGACAAAGGCCGCGGCGTCGGCGCCAGCCACCAGACCGGTTGGACCGCGCTCGCCGTGCGTTGCCTCGAGGACAAAGCCAGACAGGAATAAACGCGCCTTCGGTTCGTCCTACCTTCGATGCCTCCCTGCGAGCCGCCTGCCGACCGGTCACTTTTTCAGCAAATGCTATCCGGCCCGTTGTGGGGGTTGCTCGTCATGTGTACCGCCTTGGTGCCTGTACTACCGGCCCAGGCGGCTGAAGGGGCTGTCGCTCCGGCAAAATGGGCGGACCTCAAGCGCAGGTTGGATGCCCGTTTCCCCGGAGTGCCAACGCTCTCGACGGGCGAGTTGGCCGACCGGTTGCAGGCCACCGATCGTGATCCGCCCCTCTTGGTCGATGTGCGCGCACGCGAGGAATTCGAGGTCAGCCATCTGCGCGGCGCGATTTGGGCCGGCACCGCGAAGACGCAAGCGGACTTGCTGAGGCGCACGCCGCCCAACCGCGAAATCGTTTTTTACTGCTCGGTTGGATGGCGCTCGGCCCAGGCCACCGAGCGCGCGCTAAAGGCGGGGCGCGCGGGCGTATCCGATCTCGGCGGGTCGATTTTCCAATGGGCCAATGAAGGGCGACCGTTGGTGGGAATGAACGAGAAAACTCCGACGACTTTCGTTCACCCCTACGACGATACGTGGGGGCAAATGCTGGATCGTCGTCTTTGGTCTCGTCAGCCGGTCCGATGAAAATCATCGCACGGTCTTCGTGGGTCCAAAATTTGTGGGCGGAACGCCAGGAGTGCTTTGGGGAGCGATCCGCCGTCCTGTGGCCGAATCTTTCGCGGGCCGCCGCCGGCTCGTGATCCTGAACACGAGTCTGTTTTTTCTCACGGGGGCCGTGCAATCCGGCGGCTACTATTGGCCGATCTATTCGTTGGGCCTGCTGGGCATCGTCGAGGTATTGTTCCTCCTGCCGTTGGGTCTGAACCGGCGCCTCTGGTTTTATCTGGTAGCTGTTGCCTTTGGTTATTGGCCGGATCGTTTCTCGTGTTCCGCACCCTTCGTCTCGCGCGTGAGCCGCGAAAAATCGTGTTCGACGTCGAAGACGATCGGGAGGCCCGCAGCGCGGCGGGCTGCGATGCCAAGCTGGTTGGTCGAAGCTCCGGAATAAGTGCGCTGAAGCTTCGTCTCAACGTTACGTGCGCGACCTATCCCCACCCTCCGCCAGCGCCCTGTGAATTCATGCCTGCAGCCTTTCGCTTCACGCTCAGGCGTTCGCTTTCAGTTTCGACTGCCGGCGTTCGGCCTCCGGCCGGGCGCATAAAACCTCAACCCCACCGCGCCATCATGATAACATCCCTCCGCATTCCCTTCCTCGTGCCGCTTCTCATCGGCATTGTCGCGACGCTTGCCCCCGCCCCCGCCGCGGAAAAGCTCGGATTCAACCTCGACCGCGCCACCATTCCGTTGGCCGAGATTCACGCCGGTGGACCGCCCCGCGACGGCATTCCCTCAATCGACCGCCCCAAGTTCGTTGCCGCGTCGCGCGTGAAGTTCCTCGCCGCCGACGACATGGTGATAAGCTTCACGCATGGAAACGAGACCCGGGCCTATCCCCTGCGCATCCTGGTCTGGCATGAAATCGTCAACGACCGCATCGGCGACCTCGCGATCAACGTGAGCTATTGCCCGCTGTGCGGCTCCGCGATGGTGTTCGATCGCACCCAAGGGGGCCGCGTCTTGGAGTTCGGCGTCTCGGGGCTCCTCTATCAAAGCGACGTGCTGATGTATGACCGCCAGACGGAAAGTCTCTGGTCGCAAATGGAAATGGCCGCGGTCAGCGGTCCGCAGGTCGGTCAAAAGCTGCGCCTCCTGGCGTCACAACACATGACGTGGCGCGCGTGGAAGAAAGAATTTCCCGCTGGCAGCGTGCTCTCGACCGACACCGGATTCGATCGCGACTACGACCGTCAGCCCTACGATGGCTACGAGCGCAATCCGGGGACGGTGTTTCCGGTCAAAATCACCCGCACCGAATTGCCCACGAAGGCCTGGATCGCCGGCGTCGTGATGAATGGCGCCGCGCGCGCCTATCCGCACGACCGGCTCCCGGACGGCGTCGAGGTCGAGGACACCGTCGGTGGCAGCACGCTGCGCGTGCGCTACGATCGGGGGAGTCGGCGCTTGACGGTCATCGACGCGGAGGGTGCGGCCGTGCCCTACGTCTCGGCCTATTGGTTCGCCTGGCAGGCTTTTCATCCAGACACGACGCTTTGGACCAAGACGCCGTAAGTCGCGGCGGGCATCTCATCAACTTGGAAGCGACATCCCATGCAAAGCACCCCCGGCATTAATTTCAGCCATGAAAACCACGCGACTTCTCCTCGTTTACAACGCTGACAGTGGCATGTTCAACTCGGTCATCG
>CAYVDZ010000456.1:0-5013 GCA_964450575.1 uncultured Opitutus sp. | reverse complement strand
CGGAAATAGCGTCGAGCGTGTGCCTGGCCCGCGACGCAAAAAACCGCGGGCGAAGGCCCGCGGTCTGGTTTACGTCCCGAGCTCGCAACTGCGGAAGCATGTTGCCAAGCAACGTGCTTCAACTCGCCCGGAGACCCGTTCAGAATCGTCCGCTGACTCCAAACGTGAGGGTGATGCCGGCGATCCGGGTTTCGGACATCCGATCGGCCAGGCCGCGATACCAGACTTGGGGCTCGTTGAAGAGATTGTTCACGTCGATGGAAAAACTGAGCCTCGGCTTCCACTGGTATGCGATGCCCGCATTCACGATGGTGCGCTCGCGAGTGTACAGATTGCGGGCGGGGCTGCCGGTATCGAACGAGCGAATGTACTCGCCCGTCCGATTGGCGACGATCCGTGCGCCGAAACCCCGGTAGCGCCACGTGAGATTGATATTGCTGGTGCGGGGGATGAAGCCGGGAACCTCTCCCGTGCGCCGGATCTCCGAGCCCCCGAAGTCGCCGCGTGTTTCCAGAATCGTCGTATTGGCGGAGAGGCCGAGCCCGCTCAGCAGGCCCGGGAGGAACGTGAACTGCTGTTGATAGCTCAATTCCCAGCCCTGCACGGTGGCGGTGCCGAGATTGCCGCGCGTCAGGATCGTGAAGCCGGAGTAATCACCGTTGTAGCCGTTGTTCTGTCCAGGACCGATGATGCCGGCTTCAATATTGTTGACGAAGTAATCCTCGATCGTCTTGTGGAACCATCCAACGGAGAGGTTGCCCACGGGCTCGAAATAGTAGTCGAGGGAGGAGTCCCAGTTTTCGGCGGTCTGCGGCAGCAGGCTGGGATTGCTGATGGTCAGGGTCTCGTTGTTTTCGTTGACGCCCTCGCTGGGAGTGAGGTTGCCGAGCGGTGGCCGACCGAAGCTCGTGGACCAGCTGAGACGGGCCTTGAGGTTGCTCGTGATGTCGTGGGTCAGGTGGACGCTGGGGAACGACTTGGTGTAGCTGCCGCTGAGGTTGCGCCGGGTGTTGGCGTAGTCACTTTCCGCTGATCCCACCGGATCGGCCCGCTGTTCGGCGGCCGTGCTGCCAACGCGGTTGCGGACCCAGCCATAGCTTTCGTCCTCGGTGCGCTCCGTGCGCACTCCGGCCAGGAAGCCGGTCCTGCCGATGCTGCCCTGGGCCATGAGATAGCCGGCGGTCACGGTTTCCACGACTTCGTTCGTGCCGATGTAGGCCTGGCTGAGATTGTAATAAATATCCTCATTCCAAAGCGACAGGTCGATCGGCATGCGACGGCGGCTGATCGCATTCGCATTCCAGGCTGGAATATCCAGCCCGGTTTTCAAATTACCGAAGGTCTGGATCGTGGGATCAGTCGGGAGCTGCCCTGAGTTGGTGCCGGTGAAGTTGTACCGGTGGTTATCTCTGGTGCCGCCCGCGGTCTCTTCGCGAATGCGAAAACCGGTCTTGAGCGAGAGTGGCATTTCCACGGGCAGTTTATACCGGACATTGCCGCGGATTTCGCGGATCTCGTGCTTGGTGAACGTATCCGCAAAAGTGAGACTGTTCGGAGAGTAGCTGGCCGGATCGCTGATATCAGGGCCGGCGGTTTGGGTGAAGGTCGGATACAGGTCGGAGGCGGTGCGGTCGAGGATCCAGCCCACGCGGTTGACACGGTTTACCAGCACACCGCCATCGCCACCGCCCCCGTTGATATGGTCGCGGCTGTAGACGGCGTTATAATCGATATCGAACGCCCCGAAGGTGTGCTCGGCACCCAGATCGACGTGGCGCTGGCGGTGGAAGAAATTCGACATCTGAGAGGTGATATCGATCGTCGAGGCGTTGACCGGGCGGACTTGGGTAATCCGGTCACTGAACCCAGGAATCACGCCGCTGGTGGTGGCATTGGGCACCGCGTTGGTATTCTGGGTAAATGCCCGGAACGAGTAGCGCAGCCGGAACCGCTCGAACGCGTCGTTGTAGATCAGATTGAGGGTGACCTTGGTGTTAGGAGACAGCTGATAGTCGAACTTGGCGTTAACACTGGATTGCTTGCGGTTGTTATAATTATCCTGGGTGCGGTAGTCCCAGAGGTATGCCGGCTCATTCAGCGTGTTCTGAAAGTCCCGGGTGGTGCTGAAAAATCCGACGGCCTGTTCACTATAGAAGAGATTCACCGCCACGCCAAGGTTGGGTTCGGTGCTGCCGAACGCGTTGAATTTTTCCTGATGGGCGACATTGAGCAACGGATGCAACCGGTGGTCTTCCCGCATGGGGATCTGCTGGGTGAACGCGGGTGCGAGCCGGGCGGAGAAGTTGTAGGTGGTGCGGCGCTTTTCGCGCATGCTGAGCGGGGAGCGGGTCTTGAGATTGACCGTGCCGCCCAGCGAATCCGCCCCTTTGTCCGGCGTGTGGCCTTTGGTGAGCTCGAGTTGATCGAACATTGAGCCCGTGATGGTATGAATGCGCGTCTGGCGGTTCATGCCGCCCTGGCTGGCCATGAGCGCGCCATCGACGGTGATCGTATTCATTCCTGGTCCCATGCCGCGGATGGTGAAACCGACAATGTTGCCTTCATCGCTCAAGTTGCCCGCGACGCCGGGAAGCAGAACGGCGAGTTCGCTCGCGTTCATATTCGGCAGGTTCCCGTAGGAATCGAGGGCCACGATGTTCGTCACGTTCGGGGCGTTGCGTTGCAGCGTAATGGCGGCCGCGCTGCCTTCGCGCACGCCGCTGACGTTGAAGGCCTGCAGTTTGTAGATTCCCGTGGTTAAATCGAAATTGCGCGACACACTCTGGCCGGCGTTGACGGTAATAGTATCCCGCATCGGATCGAGGCCCGTATAGCTGGCGACGACCTCATGTGTGCCGGCGGGGATGCCGGAGAAGACATAACGGCCTGTGTTGCTTGTCAGCACACTGCGTCCGAGTTGCGGAATTTCGACCCGCGCACCTTCCAGCAAATTACCAGTGGCGGCGTTTCCAACATTGCCGGTGATCGTGCCGGGAGCGGTGGTTTGCGCCGTTGCCGGCGGGATCGTGACGATAAAGGCGAGGATCAAGGCAAGCCATGCTGCGCATAGGGTCGCGGGATTGAAGTTCTTCATAATGGAGGGATGGTTACGAGCGGGTGGATCCAACCACGAGGCGGGCCGCAAACGATCGACTTAAACACTACGGGTAAATTGTCAGATCGAGGCCGTCCCGCATCGTGCCGGGTGGTTGGGGTTGAACCATTCGCGCGAGTGAAGAACTGGGACGCGCAAATATAGATTGTATTTGGTGAACAGAGGAAGTGTTGCGAACTCTGAGCAGAGGGCAAGATCTTTAAGTCTCCGAAACGAGAGCAAGGTTCGGCGCTGGACGTATTTGAATTTTGGATTCGCTTGGGTTCCGCTGCTCCTCACTCGTGCGCTTTCTTCCAGTGAAAAACGCGCGTCGAAGCTGGTTTTTCGTCCGGGTTCGGAGCGACCATTGCCACACCTTCGTCGGGGCGCTCCTCAAATTTTCCATGGAAATTTGGGGGGAAGACCCAGGCGGTGCGGTGGGCGTACGGCCTCGCTGGGCGAAACGAATCGTGGGGATCATCGGGGGGGGCGAGCGGGCCCGCTCAGTGCTGGCTTGAGCTTCGTCTCAATGCCGCGCATGGCTTGCGCATGAATTCTTTGATGCGCCTCGCATGGTTGTTGGCCTTGGGCGGTGGAGTGCTGGCCACGGGCTTCACAGCGGAGAGTACAGGCGGGGCGCCGAAGGAGTACTTTGTATATTTCGGCACCTACACCAAGGGCAAGAGCGAGGGAATCTACCGCGCGCGGCTCAATGTCGAGACGGGTCGCCTTTCGCCGGCGGAGCTCGCGGCGACGACGTCGGATCCGTCCTTTCTGGCCCTCCATCCGTCGGGCCAGTTTCTATACGCGATCGATGAAGGCAGTGACCCCATCAAGACTCCGGGTCGGGGCGTGAAGGCGTATGCAGTTGATCCGCGTACCGGTGGCCTGACGTTCCTGAACGAACAGAGCGCGGGTGGCGCGGGACCGTGTCATCTTGAAGTCGATCGCACCGGTCGGACGCTCCTAGTGGCGAACTACTCGGGTGGAAGCGTGGCTTCGCTACCCCTCGGCGCGGATGGCCGTATCGGTCCTGCGGTTACGCTTCGGCAGCACGTGGGATCAAGCGTGCATCCGACCCGGCAACAGCGTCCGCATGCGCATGCGATCAACGTCGCGCCGGATAACCGTTACGCGCTCGTACCCGATCTCGGGATTGATCGGGTGATGCTTTATCGGCTCGATGCCGCGAAAAGTACGCTGGTGCCGGAAGTGTCCGGGTCAGTGGCGTTGCCACCGGGTTCGGGTCCGCGGCACCTCGCGTTTCATCCGCGTGGTCACTTCGTTTATGTGCTCAACGAACTGCTCTGCACGATGGTGGTGTTCGCTTATGAGGCGGCGAGTGGCCGCTTGCGCGAGGTGCAGACGGTTTCAACTTTGCCCGCGGGTGAAGCCGTGCAATCGGGTACGAGTACCGCCGAAGTGGTCGTGCACCCCAGAGGCAAATTTCTCTACGGTTCCAATCGCGGCCATGACACCATCGTTGTGTATACCATCGATGCCGCATCAGGACGGTTGACGCTCGTCCAGCATCAAGCGACCGGCGGCAAGACTCCGCGCCATTTCGCCATTGACCCGACCGGCACGTGGTTGCTCGCGGAGAATCAGCAATCCGACAGCGTCGTGGGGTTTAAGATTGATCCGCAGAGCGGGCGTCTGACTCCGACCGGACAAACGCTCGACGTACCGTCGCCGGTGTGCGCCGTGTTTGTGCCGGTGCCGTGAGGTTGAGGGGCGAAGCGAAGCTCTATTGCGGGGGCGCTGTGCGTTGCGTCGCCGTCTGCCGACCGGGGGGGCCGTGGCTCCAGTCTCAGCCGATAAGGGTGAGGATGATTCCGACCAGACGGAAACGAGACTGGCGACGATCCCTGTCATGCAAACCAGCGACGCTGCCAGCGGGGCTGTTCCCCGCAATGGGC
>CAYVDZ010000455.1:0-5023 GCA_964450575.1 uncultured Opitutus sp. | reverse complement strand
CTCCCGCAATTCGGCAACTCTTCCACCTGCCGCCGCTTCTTGCGGTGTTGCTCGCGACCGGCTCTGCTTACGCCCAAACCGCCAATCCGGCTCCTTCCGTGGCAGCAGCCGCCAACCAAGAGTCCATCCTGCTCTCTCCTTTCACGGTCGAAGCGGATAGCGAACGGGGCTATCTCGCGACGCAAACCTTGAGCGGCACACGGCTCAAAACCGACCTCAAGGATATAGGCTCGGCCATGACGGTGTTTACCGAGCAACTGATGGACGATCTCGGGGCGAATAGTATTTTTGACTTGATGGCATTCGCACCGAATACGGATCCCTTTATTATGTCGACCTCGGACGTGACCGGTAACGGTAACGACTTCATCAACGTTCCGACCAAGTACGTCAGCCGCGGCGGAGCCACCGCCGTGGTCGGACAGGATTTCTTTGCCAATAATATCCCCAACGACCGCTTCAACTCGGAGGCGCTTACGTTCACCCGGGGGCCCAACGCCATCCTTTTCGGCCTTGGTAATGCGGCGGGCGCTTTCATCTCCTCCACAAAACGCGCTAAAAATATCACCGGGACCACGATCGAATATCAGTTCGATGATCGCGGATCCTTTCGCGCGACGCTCGATCACAATCAAGTATTGAAAAAAGATTTCGCGGCCCTCCGCTATTCCGGAGTTTATGAAGAACTCGACGGCTTCCGGATTCCAACCGAGAGCTTTCAGCGACGACACTTCGTCACCCTGCGGCTCACGCCTTTCAAAAAGACCGCGCTCCGGGTAAATTATGAGAAGGGCTTGATCAATGCACCCGCCGTGCGTCCCTGGCCCGATTACGACGCTGTGTCGCCGTGGCTCGCCGCCGGATCCCGCATGATCGACACCTATGTAAATGCTCCTGGCGGCAAACCTCCCGGCACGCAGAATTACGGACAGGCCGGTCTGATCTCGACGCAGTTTTCCGTCGGTGGTACCCAGATTGCCACCCAGCGTTTGACCAACCAGGGGCAATCCGTGCCCACCACGTTTGCCAACGGCTTTCCGGTCAACGGCCCGAGCTTCCGCTCCCTGGTCAACGAGGACATCTTTCCGACCTTCGCCAGCAACTTTGGCAACACCGCCTACCGTCTGACCGACTACCGCACGTTCTCGGTTTTTCTCGAACAACAGATCACCCGCGATTTCTTCGTGGAAGCAGCCTATAATCAGGTCGACAACAACCTCAAGGCGGTGAACGGCTTTGTCGGTCAGCTCGCCTATATCTACGTGGATCCGAATCGCCAGTTGCCCGACGGTCAGCCAAACCCAAACGCGGGTTTACTGTATAGTGAATCGCAAAGCACGATCATCGATGCCCCGAATGAAGCGAAGAACTACCGCGTAATGGCGTCGTACAATCTCGACTTCACCCGTCGTCAATCCGGCTGGGCCCGTCATCTCGGGCGCCATCAGGCGGCCATCTTCGCGGAACGCACGGAATCAGGCGGCTGGTCGAGTAACAACGGTCTGTTCAACAGCACGCCGCTGGCCACGACCGGGGCCGCTGCGAACATCAACAATGGCAACAACGCCATTCGGTTCCGGTACTACTTCGAACCGGCTCAAGGCAAAATCGGCACCAATGCCGGCAAGGGGCTGACGGGTATACCTGTGCTCTACGCCAATGACCCGCTCCCGACCCGTGATCCCAGCGGAATCACCCCGGCGTTCTTTTCCTTCCAAGGTCCCACGATCAGCGCATCCGACGTCGATACCCGGGCCATCGCCACGCAGAGCTTCTTCTGGAAAGACCGGATCGTCATCACCAACGGGCTGCGTCAGGACGATCAAACGTCCTGGTTGGCCGTACCCAATGATTTCGTCAGTTTGCGTGATTCCAATGGTGTCGCCCCACGGCCCAGCGGAGTCGATGTCCGCGAGTTCAAGAACCAGAGTCGCGCGGAGCGCGGCGGTAAGACCTATTCCCGCGGCATCGTTTTCCATGCCTTCCCCTGGATGAGCTTGAGCTACAATACGTCTACCAATTTTCAGGTTAATACGGGGACCCGCAACGTCTACGGCGATCTCTTGCCGAATCCCGAAGGCGACGGCAGCGACTACGGCTTGAAGTTCTCGCTGTTTGATCGCCGGGTGTTCCTCGATCTCACTTACTACACGAACAGCAGCTTGAATGCATCCGACAGCATCTCGAACAATGCAGCGGGAAATTTCAAACAGTTCGACCAACTCTGGATCGCCGTGAGTGAATTTACGGGCGATGTGAAGTATCTTACGTCGCCTTACTCCACCCTGAGCACCGTCTGGGCGGATGCAGTGTCCACCACCTCGAAGGGCTATGAATTTACCTTCACGGCCAACCCCACGACCCGGTGGCGCGTGACGGTAAACGGCAGCAAGCGGGGCGACAACACCACGAGTGCGCGCGGCGTCTATATTAATCAATATATGGCCGAATATATTCCCCTCATTAAGTCGAACCCCGACTGGCTGCCGATCGTCACTCAAAACAATCTCACCGTCGCCGAGCGCGTGGCCGACCTTGAAAACACCCTGGTCAATTTCAACGCCATCCGAAACAGCCCTTCGGCCAACTTCGCGTCGAACTGGACACTCAACCTGATCCAGAGCTATGATTTTTCCAAGCAAGGCGCGCTCAATGGTTTCTCGATCGGTGGCAGCATGAACGCGCGTGGCAAAGCCATCAACGGCTTCGCGGTGGATTCAAAGAATGTCCTCGATCCCACCAAGCCTTATCATTCGCCCGCGTATGCCAACTTCGGCGCGTGGATCACGTATAAACGCAAAATCATCCGCAACCGGATCGATTGGCGCATCCAGTTGAATATCCGCAATGTGTTCGACCGGAATACGATTTATCCGCTCATCAGCGTCGACACCCGAGATGGTCGAAACACCCCCGACGTCGCCGTCTATACGCTCAAGGAACCGCGCACGTTCCAGATCACGAATTCATTCCGTTTCTGAGTACCGCATCAAACCCGCCCTGCCTCGTCGGAATCGAGACGGGGGCGGCGGGATCCGAAGCCACTTTCCCAGGAGCGACTGCCTCGTATCCTCTCTCGCCCGTGAAAGCCCGACTGATCCACGCCTGAGCGGCCAACGCCACTCCCGTATCGGGTCGCGCCCCGACAACTCAAATCGACAAGCGTCGGCCCCTCGTCACGGGCAAAAAGAAAGCCGGCATGAATTGCGGTCGGTGCCTCTTCATTAATAATCCTCTGGATCCGTGCTCATCGGTGTAATCTGTGGTTAAAATAAACCCCTGAATTCAAATGAAACTACCCCCCATTCTCGTGCTCATCGCGCTCAGCATGATTGGCCCCATTGCCATCGTAGCGGATGCAAACACCACGTCCGGCGCGAACCCGTCGAAACCCAATATCGTTGTTTTTTACACTGACGATCACGGTTATGCGGACCTCGGTATCCAAGGTGTCATGACGGACATCAAGACCCCGCACGTGGATGCGCTCGCTCGGAGCGGGGTGTTGGCTAAACACGGGTACAGCACCGCGCCGCAATGCGTGCCGTCGCGCGCCGGTCTGATGGTTGGCAAATTCCAGGCCCGCTTCTACGTCGATGGCAACGGCGACTCGCTCGAAGGCTTCGACCGCGAAACCACCATCGCCACCCGGCTCCAACAGGCCGGCTACGCCACCGCTCAGTTTGGCAAATGGCATCTCGGTCCCACCTCCGAGATCACGAAGCATGGCTTCAAACATGTCTTCGCGCAAAACAGCCAGGGCCCTTTCTCTGCCAACATTACCCTCGACGGACAAGACCGTCCGATGGGCACTCTGCCGCCTGCGATGTATCATATTGACGGATGCAGCCGCGTCGCGGCGGCCCTCATCGAACGTTACAAAGACGAACCGTTCTTTCTCTACGTCGCCTATCGCGCCCCGCATGTCCCGCTCGATGCGCCCCAAAGCTACCTCGACCGCTTCCCGGGAAAAATGCCGGAGCGCCGCCGTCAGGCCCTCGCCATGCTCTCGGCCGTGGATGATGGCGTCGGCCTCGTTACCGCGACGTTGAAGAAACACGGCCTCACCGAAAAAACCCTCATCTTCTATATTGGTGACAATGGGGCTCCGCTAAAAATTACCAAGGCCGACACCCCGGGCGGCGGTCCCGGCTGGGACGGCAGTCTCAACACTCCGCTCAATGGCGAGAAAGGCATGCTGTCCGAGGGCGGCATGCATGTGCCCTTCGTGATTGCCTGGCCCGGCACGATTCCTGGCGGCCAGTCCTACGCGCATCCGGTGAGCGCCCTCGATGTTGCGGCTACGGCGTCCGCACTGGCCGGAATCCAGACCGAGCCCGGCGATCTCGACGGCGTGAACCTCCTTCCGTACCTCAAAGGCGAGATCAAGACTCCGCCGCACGATGCCCTCTATTGGCGCTGGATCGCGCAGTCCGCGATTCGTGAGGGCAACTGGAAACTGCTCCGCGGTGGCGATCGCGAATACCTCTACGACCTCGGCACCGACCTCGAAGAGAAACATAACCTCGCCGCACAACATCCCGACATCGCCGCGCGCCTCCGCGCCAAGCTCACCGCGTGGAGCGCCGGCCTCAACCCACCCGGCCTGACCAACGGCCCCATGGCCGCCGCGTGGATCAACTATTTCGACTTTTACCTCGACGGGAAGCCCCTTGCTCGCGCCGCCGATCCCGACGACGATGCCCTGGCCGCACGTAAAAAAGCGCGGACTCCGAAACAAAAAAAGTCCCCATAAACGCGGCGGGCACCACCTCCAGTCTGCCCGGCAAC
This sequence comes from uncultured Opitutus sp., assembly GCA_964450575.1. Lineage (GTDB taxonomy): Bacteria > Verrucomicrobiota > Verrucomicrobiia > Opitutales > Opitutaceae > ER46. The sequence goes on along the minus strand of CAYVDZ010000455.1, from coordinate 232 downwards.
CCGCCTCGGCGTTCTTCTTTGTCGCGCTCCGTTCCCAAATGCCCACGCTTGGATGCGAGCGATCAAACGAGGTCGCGTCCGGCTCCGAAATCTTACTGCCCGAACGCCCCTCATGCTTTAATCCGTGAGCCTCCCTTCCAATCCCTCCTTCGCGAAACCCATTCTCCCCCGCTAACCATGACTCGTTTCCTCACGCTCTTAATGTCTTTCGCGCTCGTCTGCGGCTCAGCGT
>CAYVDZ010000454.1:0-5047 GCA_964450575.1 uncultured Opitutus sp. | reverse complement strand
GTTCTGGTTGCAAATCATTCGCGGCACCTGACTCGGGTCTTTTCCCAGGATTTTTTTCCCATATGAACGTTCTTGTCGTCGGAGGTGCCGGTTACATCGGCAGTCACTGCGTCCGCCAACTCATCACTGCGGGCCATCGGCCGGTGGTGCTCGACAACCTCGTGTATGGTCATCGCGCCGCCGTCGCTGCCACCGTGCCGCTCCATGAGGGCAATCTCGGCGATGAAGCATTCGTCCGCCGCATCCTGCGCGAGGAGAAGATCGAGATCGTGATGCACTTTGCGGCCTACTGCTACGTCGGCGAGTCGGTCACCGATCCGCTGAAGTATTATTTCAACAACGTGGTGGCGACGCTGCACCTGTTGAACGCGATGTTGGAAGAAGGTGTGACGAAGTTCGTATTTTCCTCGACGTGCGCGACCTTCGGTGTGCCGGAAACGCTGCCGATTCACGAGACCCTGCCACAGGCTCCGATCAACCCGTACGGCCAGACTAAACTCGATATCGAGAACGCGCTGAAGTCGCTCGCCCATGCCAATGGGCTGAGTTTTGCGGCGTTCCGGTACTTCAATGCTGCAGGCGCGTCCGAAGATGGATCCATTGGCGAGGACCATCATCCCGAGACGCACCTAATCCCAGTCGCGATCGATGTCGCGATCGGCAAGCGCCCGCACCTGCAGCTCTTCGGAACCGACTACCCGACGCCGGACGGCACTTGCCTGCGGGATTATGTTCACGTCGACGACCTGAGCCGGGCGCACATTGCGGTGTTCGATCAGCTCGCCACGCCGGGAGCCCAGCTTTTCTACAATCTCGGTACCGGCACCCCCACTTCCAATCGCGAGGTTATCCGAGCGGTGGAGAAGATCGTGGGCAAACCGGTCAAAGTCATCGAAAGCCCACGGCGGCCGGGCGATCCGCCGGCACTCTTCGCTGATTCGAGCAAGGCCCAACGCGAACTGAGTTGGACCGTGAAATTTCCCACCATCGAGGCCACCGTGGCGACGGCATGGAAGTGGCACGCATCGCATCCGAGCGGTTACGACGACCGCTAAAACGCAGCACTTCGACCGAGCGCATTCAGGTTTTAAGGTCCGCGTCAAGTCCCTCGTCTACCGAATATTCGGCAATTTTCATGAGCGTATTCCACAAACGGCTTATTGAAGCTGGCTGCGGAGGGTCGAGCGATGAAGCCGTGGGTCGGATCTAGAAGGGGTTCTGGAGTCCTACAAAACATCCATGTGCTCGGCCCTCCGTTATATTTTTCCCGGGCGCCGGAAGCCCGCCTTGGAGCGCATCGCGGCCACGGTTTGGGAAACACCGCACGGCTCCTCTTTCCTCCCCAACTTTAGCCGGTCGATTAACCGGAATTCAAAGACGCGGCGTGGCCGGCTTATTGGGTGCCGCCCATGCGTGCGCTCCGGTCGTATTGAGTTTTCGTTGGTAGACTTTGTCGCCACACGTGGCGTAGAGCATGTCGAACTTCGGGCCGCCAAAAGCGAGGTTGGAAACCCGACCATTCGGCGTCGGAATGATCGCATTGACGCGACCGGGTTGATCGCAGACCTGAATTCCCAGCTTGGTCGCCACATAGAGCCGTCCGTCCCGATCGACTTTCATACCGTCCGCATTGCTGGCGTCATCCTGATCGGGCTCGTGCAGCCAGTAATAACGCTGTTTGTGCGCAAGCGTGCCGTCCGGCTGGATCTGAAAGCTGTAAACCCAGTGGGACCGATAATCAGCCACGTAGAGCAGCGATTGATCCGCGGAAAGGGCGACGCCATTGGCGAACCGGATCCCGGTATCGACGACCTGCTTCGCGCCGTCCGTTTTGATCAACCAGACTTTGCTGGGTTCGTTGCTCGCACCAGCAGGAGGGTGCGTGACATAGATATTGCCGTTGTTCGCCACGACCAAGTCGTTCCCCGCGATTCCCTCCGCGACCACCGTCGTCGCTCCGCTGGAATCGATCGCCACAATTTGCTGAGAGCCGGTGGCGGCGACAAACAACCGTCCGTCCGGACCAAAAGCCTGGCCGTTGGAACGGTTGGTATTTTCTCGCACGAGGCTGACTGAGCCATCGAGGCCGATCTTGTACGCTTTGGATTGGGGAATGTCGGTGAAGAAGACTTCCCCTTTGGCATTCGTCGCCGCGCCTTCCGTAAATCGGTAGCCTTCTCCGACCAACGTCCAGTCTTCACCCGGGATCAGGATCGTTGAAAGCACCGTGTTCCTGGTCGGGTTGGCGCTTCGCACCGGCTGCGGCCACCCCGACCAAAGCCAGCGAATCGCGTCGGGAAACAAGGACGTGCCGTGACGGCCGTTGTGTCCACCCTCGCCCCACACATACCGTACGTCGTAGCCGGAGAATTCCAGCGCCCGCGCCATCGTCTGATTAGCCATCCACCAGTCACCGGCATAGATATTGTTATCGTTACTTCCTCCCTGCAGGAAGACGCGCAGAGGCTTCGGCTCAAACTTGCGAATCAAGGTCGGATAACCGTCACCGCCGCGCAAACCGACATAGGTGCCCACAGTACTGAATACCCGCGTGAACGCGTCGGGCCGTTCCCACGCCGCCGTGAAAGCCGCAATCGCGCCGCTGCTGGAGCCGCCAATGGCGCGATCATTGCCGGACTTCGACAATCGGATGGCACGCCCATCGCTCGTGGCTTTCGTTTCCACCGCGGGGAGCAGCTCGTTCAGTACAAAGCGCGCATAGCCATCGCCCAGACCATCGTACTCGTAGCTCCGATTGAAACGATCCAGCGCGACGTCACCGTTCTGCGCTTTGACCACGCCCGGGCGGACAAACACGCCGATGATTACCGGCAGTTCGCCGCGAGCGATCAGGTTATCGAAGACAACCGGTACGTTCCACTGCACGCCATCCTGGTTGACGTACACGCATGCGGGTTTGGCCGGGTCGTATTGTTTCGGCACATACACGGTCACTTCGCGAGTCGTACCGGGAAAGATCTTGGACTGCGCAAATTCGAACTTGATCAACTCGCCTATTGGCACGCCGGCCTGACGCACGGAATCGGGATGCGGCGGGTATTGATCCGCCGCGGCCGAAACGGAGAGCGGGGCGAAAGCCAGACAAACGAGCGTCAACGCGCTGCGGAGGGTAAACAGGGAATGGAGCATGGGGAAAAGAAAAGAGAAAGCAGCGGTCACCGTGGGTCGCATGCCCGACGGCGCGGTCTGCTAGTGGCCGCCGAACGCCGTCTCATCGATCAGCAGTTTGTCCGGGTACGTCACGCGCCCGCGCATCAGCACATCGTCATCGAAGATCTGATGGCGCAGGTCCGTCAGACGCACCGCTTGATCAAGCCGCTCCGGCCGCAGCCCGTTGAAAACGGTCTTGGCCTTATCATCCGCGAACAACACGGGCGCATGATAGGCAAAAAGGTAATCGAGCTGCTTCGCCCGCAAAAACTCACTGATCAGGTGCGCCCCGCCCTCGACGAACACCCCTGAAATGCGTGCCTCGACACAGCGCTTCCGAAAATCGGCAAACGACACCCGTTGCGTCGGCGAATCGAACGTCCACACCGTGATTCCCATCTCGCGCAGTTTGCGAACGTAGCCAAGGCCTCCGTGCGGGGTCGTCACCACGATCGTGCGATCGCGGAATTTATCCGTGAAGACGTCCGGCAGATTTTTATCCACCACCGTGCGGAGCAAGCCATCGAACACAAAACGCACCGGCGACCAGTCCTCGTTCTGATACCGCGCCGTGAGGCGCGGATTGTCTTTCAGGACCGTCATCGCCCCCACCGCAATGGCCGGAAAAAGCCGCCGCCAGCGATGTACATCGGCGCGCGACGCTTCGTTCGTGATCCACTTTGATTCTCCGGTGCGGCACGCGATTTTGCCGTCCAGCGTGGCGGCCACTTTAGCTGCAATCATCGGGCCGCCCTTGGTGATCCAGTGGTTAAAGATTAGGTTGAGATCGGAGCAGTCCCGTTCGAGGACGCCGGAAATCACTTCGATGCCCGCCGCGCGCAGCACCTCAAAGCCCCGCCCGGCATGAGCTGGATTCGGGTCGGTGGCGCCAATCACGACGCGCTTGATGCCCGACGCGATGATTGCATCCGTACACGCCCCCGTCCTGCCATGGGTTGAGCACGGCTCCAAGGTCACGTACATCGTCGCTCCCGGCCGGGGCGTCTTGCCCCGGGCCAGCAAGGCGAGTCGCTCCGCATGAGGTCCGCCGTCGGCCGCCGTCGCCCCCTCGGCCACCACGTGCCCTTCCTCCACAATGATGGCCCCGACCATCGGATTAGGATGGGTTTCCCCCCACACACTTTGCGCCCGCTGCAGCGCCTGTCGCATGAAGGCTTCGTGCTCAGGCGCTGACATAAGGATTGTTCACCCGCTCGTGCCCCACCGTGGTCTTCGGCCCGTGCCCAGGAAATACTACTGTCTCCGATGGCAAAGTGTAGATCTCGCGCCGGATCGCGTTCTCGAGCTGCTCGAAATTTCCGCCCGGCAGATCCGTGCGCCCGATGCTGCCGTTAAACAATGCGTCACCGACAAACGCCGCCTGAAGGGAGGCGATATAAAAAAGGACATTGCCCGGACAATGCCCCGGCACATGGCGGACTTCGACACTCGTACCCAACGCCGGAAACGCGTCGCCCTGTTTGATCCAATGATCAACCCGCACCGGCTCAAGGTTCATCCGCTCGCCCATGAAACGCTCCATCACTTCCGGCGTTTCAATGAGCTCACGATCCTCCGCGTGAGCGCGCACGGTTGCGCCCGACTGCCGGACAACCTCCGCGCCTCCTTGCGTGTGATCCCAATGGCCGTGAGTCAGCCAAAGCTCGGTCAGCTGGCACTTATCTTTCTGCAAAAGCGGGGCGACATCCCGCCACACGTTCCCAGGTGCATCGATCAGCACCGCCTCGCCGCGTTCGGGCGCAGTGAGGAGATAGGCATTAGTCTGAATCGGCCCGGCGGGCAAAATATGGACGTTCACACCGAAGGAGGAGAATCGTTGCACCCGTAGCCGCAACGTGAAACCACAGGCACGGCA
>CAYVDZ010000453.1:2421-5087 GCA_964450575.1 uncultured Opitutus sp. | reverse complement strand
ATGAATATCCGCGGTTAAACGGGTATCGCCGGGCCCGCCAAACGAAGCGCTACCCATCGGTCCAAATCTTTCCCGCCAATCACAGCGGCCCTCTCTCGCGCCCGACCAGGACCCGAAACCCTGCGAGCTGCCAAACCATCCTCTTTAATCTCATCTAACGACCACCGGTCCTTCTCATTATGCGAAACCCCCTTCGAGTCATTCTCCCGCTGCTTACCCCTCTCCTATTCGTCGCGCCGCTGATTGCTGCAACGACGAGCCGGCCCAATATCATCCTCGTCATGGCGGATGACATGGGCTGGGGGCAGACCGGCTATAATAATCATCCTATTCTGAAGACACCAAACCTCGACGCCATGGCGGCGAACGGTCTTCGGTTCGACCGCTTCTATGCCGCGGGCCCCGTATGTTCGCCGACCCGCGCGAGTGTTCTCACCGGACGCACGCACGATCGTACCGGTGTTCCCGCTCACGGCTACGCGCTCCGGTTGCAGGAGAAAACGATCGCTCAAGCCCTGCGCTCGACCGGTTACGTCACCGGCCATTTTGGCAAATGGCATCTCAACGGTCTTCGCGGACCCGGCGCGCCGGTTCTCGCCTCCGATGCGCGCCACCCGGGAAAGTTCGGCTTCGATGAATGGCTCTCGACCACCAACTTCTTTGATGTGAACCCGCTCCTCAGTCGCGCCGGTAAGATCGAGGAGTTCAAAGGCGACTCGTCCGACATCGTCGTCGGCGAAGCTTTGAAGTTCGTCGAGCGCCAGAATACGGCGAACAAGCCGTTCTTCGCCGTGATTTGGTACGGCACACCGCACAGCCCGTTTCGCGCGCTGCCGGAAGATAAGGCCGCCTTCAGTTCGCTGCCGCCTGCTTCCGCCGATCAACACGGCGAACTCGTAGCCATGGACCGCAGTATTGGCACGCTCCGCCGGCGGCTGCGTGAACTCGGCGTCGCCGACAACACGCTCGTGGTCTTCTGCAGCGACAACGGCGGTCTGCCCGAAATCGAACCGAATACGGTCGGTGGCCTGCGCGGTTTCAAAGGCTCGGTCTTTGAGGGCGGCGTGCGCGTGCCCGGCATCATCGAGTGGCCGGCCATGATTACGTCGCCCCGCATCACCCAGTATCCGGCGAGCACGATGGATATTTTTCCCACCGTCGCCGATATCGTCGGACTCCCCCGTACGGTCTTGATCGAACCCGTCGACGGCGTAAGTCTGAAGCCGCTGCTCACGCGTGAAATCGGCGCACGCACGAAACCAATACCGTTCCGCTATGAAGGAAAAAGTGCGCTGGTGGACAACCGCTATAAACTCGTGGGCGACTCGCTCGATCTGACAAAATTCGCGATCTACGACTTGGAATCCGACCCCAAGGAATCCCGGGATATTTCGAAGGAGCAACCCGCGATCGCCGAGCGGATGCGACAGCATTATCTCGCTTGGAACGCGACCGTTGAGGCCAGTATTGCAGGCAAGGACTATCCGGAAGGCAAGGTCGTACCCGCCGACCCGGTACCCGCGTTCTGGGCGGCGACTCCGCCGTATCAACGTTACCTTCCAGAGTGGAGCAAACGCTGGGAATATGCGGGGGTGGTGAGTCAGGCGGCAAAAGGCGCGGCGAAAAAGAAGAAATAGGTCGGTCGATCCCACCATCGTATGAAACTCGCCGCCATTATTGCGTTGGTCTCCGTATTGATCGCGCCGCTTCCGGCGGCGGAAAAACTCAATGTCGTTTTCATTCTCGCCGATGATCTCGGCTGGGGCGAGCTCGGCAGCTACGGTCAGAAAAAGATTCCGACGCCGCACCTCGATCGACTCGCCGCGCAGGGCATGCGCTTCACCCAACATTACAGTGGCGCGCCAGTGTGTGCGCCCGCGCGTTGCGTACTGCTGACCGGTAAACACTCCGGCCATGCGGAAATCCGCGGCAATTTCCGCGTCGAACAGGCGTTCCCGCAGTTCACCGAAGGACAGTATCCACTTTCTGAGCACGCGGTGACGATGGCCCAGGTGTTCCAGCAAGCCGGATACGCCACGGGCGCCATGGGCAAGTGGGGCCTCGGTCCCGTCGGCAGCACCGGCGATCCCAACCGCAAGGGTTTCGATCTCTTCTTCGGCTACAATTGCCAGTCCGTGGCCCACAGTTTTTATCCGCCGCATCTCTGGCGGAACGCCGAAAAGATCACGATCAATCGCCAACCGATCCCCGGTCATGCGAAACAAACAGAGGGCACAGTGCGCCTTCAAGACTGGATCGGCGAAACCTATGCGCCGAAGCTGATGATCGCCGAGGCGGAACGCTTCATTGCGGCGAATCGCAGCCGGCCATTTTTTCTTTATCTTCCGTTCGTCGAGCCGCACGTCGCGATGCATCCGCCCAAGGAGTCTGTGGAAAAATTCCCTGCCGAATGGGACGACGTCCCCTATCGCGGCGAGGCCGGTTACCTGCCACACCCGCGCCCTCGCGCCGGTTACGCCGCGATGATTTCGGACCTCGACAGCCACGTCGGACGGGTGATGGCTGCACTGGAGCAAGCCGGCGTCGCCAATCACACGCTCGTGATTTTCACGAGTGACAACGGCACCACGCATCCGCGCCCGCAGAGCGAGCGTTTCCATGTGGGTGGAGTCGATGCCGTCTTCTTCAACAGTACGGCCGGACTG
>CAYVDZ010000453.1:0-2411 GCA_964450575.1 uncultured Opitutus sp. | reverse complement strand
ATAAAGGCAGCGTGTATGAAGGCGGCCTGCGCGTGCCCATGATCGCGCGACTCCCGGGCCGGATTCCGGCCGGAACCGTGAGTGCAATGCCCACGTATTTCCCCGATTGGTTTCCCACGTTGTGCGAGGCCGCCGCGCTGCCCCAACCGGACGGACTCGACGGCGAAAGCCTCTGGCCCGTCCTCCAAGGAAAGCAGACCACGACCACGCGCACCACACCCATGCTGTGGGTCTTTCCTGAATACGGTGGCCAGGTCGCGATCCGCCTCGGTGACTTCAAACTCGTCCGACAGAATCTGAAAACCGCCCGTCCCGGCCCGTGGGAGGTCTATGATCTCTCGAAGGATTACGCCGAGGCGAATGATCTCGCCGCGGCGCGCCCCGATCTAATCGCGGAGGCAGAGAAGATCCTCCGTCGCGAAGTCAGTGAAAATGCCCGCTTTCCGGTGCCGATCCCCGGGGTCAACACCGCGGCGGCGACCACTCGGAAGGGAGCTCGCTAACCGTCACGCACCTCATTTCGGACGAAGAAACGCCGGCTGGCATTGGCGCAAGCTTTCACCATACCGGCCCTTGCCCGCAACCTTGGCGAATGAGAAACTCGGCTGAGTGCCTGTCACAAAGTGGATCCTAAAATCCCAACTCTACAGATTCTAAGTCCGTGCATCCCTCATCCCAATTATGAATCGGTACCTGCTCCTGTTATTTCCCCTCCTCTCATCGGGCGCGGCCACGGCTGAAGCCCGCGAAGCCGCTCAGCGGCCCAACGTCGTTTTTATCGCTATCGACGATCAGAACGACTGGGTCGGCGCCTTCGGTGGCCATCCGCTCGCCAAGACCCCGAACATCGATCGCCTGGCGGCCCGTGGCACTGCCCTCCTCAACGCTCACTGTCAGGCTCCGCTGTGTAATCCTTCACGCACGAGCCTGATGTTGGGGCTGCGACCGACCACCACCGGGATCTACGGCCTCTCACCGTGGTTTCGCACGTTGCCCGAGTGGAAGGATCGCGTCAGCCTCCCCCAGCACTTCGCCGCCAATGGTTATCGTACGCTGGCCGCCGGTAAGATCTATCACGGCGGCACGGGCGGAGGTGGCGGCGCTGGTAAACAAGGCAAAGGCAAGGCGCCCAGCCCGGTTAACGCGGTGAAGGAGTTTGACGTCACCGGTCCTTCACCCGGAGTCGGCGTCCGGCCACCGGCAAAACTCATCGGGCCAACGCCGATGGGCAACAACCCACTCATGGATTGGGGCGTCTTTCCGCATAACGATGAGGATAAGGGCGACTACCAGGTTGCGAGTTGGGCCATCGATCAGATCAAGTCGGCGCCGAAGGATCAACCGTTCTTTCTCGCCGCCGGATTTTTCCTCCCGCACGTGCCGTGCTATATCACCCAGAAGTGGTATGATATGTTTCCCGACGACGACAGCGTCCTGCCGAAGATCAAACGGGATGACCGGGACGACACGCCACGATTCTCGTGGTATCTGCACTGGAGCCTGCCTGAGCCGCGCTTGAAGTGGGTCGAGGAAGCCAATCAATGGCGCAACCTTGCGCGCTCCTACCTCGCAAGTACTACTTTTGTGGATGCACAGGTGGGTCGCGTCATGAACGCCCTGGAGGAAGCCGGCATTGCCGACAACACCGTCATCGTCCTCTGGAGTGATCATGGCTGGCACCTCGGCGAGAAAGGTATCACCGGAAAGAATACGCTCTGGGACGACGGCACCCGCGTCCCGCTCATCTTCGCCGGTCCCGGCGTGAAAGCCGGCGGACGCTCCACGCAACCCGCGGAGCTGCTCGATATCTATCCCACGCTGGCCGAACTCTGCGGCCTGCCTGCCCGCAATGATCTCGAAGGACTCAGCCTGGTCCCTCAACTGAAGAATGCCAACGCCACGCGCGAGCGGCCCGCGATCACAAGTCACAATCGCGGCAATCACGGCATCCGCAGCGAACGCTGGCGCTATATTCGCTACGCCGATGGTAGCGAGGAACTCTACGACTCGCAAAAAGACCCCAACGAGTGGACGAACCTCGCGGGCCGGCCCGAGCACGCCGCCGTCATCGCGCAGCACAAAAAGTGGCTGCCCAAGATCGATCTTCCACCCGCGGCCAACAGCGCCAGTCGCGTGCTGACCTATGATCGCACCACCGACGAGGCCGTCTGGGAAGGTACGGTCGTTCGCCGGGGCGATCCGATTCCGCAATAACATTATAGGGTCATGGCGGATCACTCCGGTCCGCCACTTTCCGCCTGCATCGGCAGCCGCAGGCGTATCCACTTCCTGCATTCAGCTTTCCCCTCCCATCGCGACAAAGCATCCGGCTGAAACCAACGTCCCTTGATCTTTGGACTGTCATTGCGAGAAGCGAAGCGACGAAGCAATCGAGCTGGATCACCACGGCG
>CAYVDZ010000452.1:0-5097 GCA_964450575.1 uncultured Opitutus sp. | reverse complement strand
CCTGACACTTTCGCGGCACCACATTTATAGCGGCAACAGGAGTGCAAATTGCAAAATTTGACCCCTTTGGATCCCCCCTTGGGACGACTTCACCATCGATCACATCAACCCGCACAGCAAAGGAGGCCGCAGCGACCTCGCCAACGCCGCCCTCATGTGCCGGCGCTGCAATTCATCCAAGGGTAACCGCACCGTCCGCCGCGCCCTCTAAACCTTTTCGCCTCCCGATTCCACCGCATGTCAGCCTCTCTCTCTAGTCCCGACTGTGTCCCTGTCTTCAAAAGTTGAGATGATTTTGAAAAACAAGGATTCAGCTTTAGCAAAGTCCACCCATGCTGGCTCTTTCCCTTCAATTCCTCTCACTTACGACATGGCCACCGCATCACAAGTAAAGGCACTTTTGGAAAGCCACAGTGCCAACGACGATGAGCGTTTTTACGCCATCGCCCTTCAGGTGGCTGCCGTGGAGGCGCGCAAAGGTCACGAAACACTCGCGAGCGAGATCAAAAAGCTGGTCGATCAGGCCAAACTACGCCGCAGCACCCCACGTTCTGTTCCGTCACTTTTTCATGTCGCCCAACCCCAAGGCGAGGCGGCCGAGCTTCTGGAGGAGGTTTCCACAAGTTGGAAAGTCAAAGATCTGATTCTCTCCCAACCGCTGCGGTCGCGAATCGAACGCATCCTCGAAGAGCAACAAAGCCTCTCTAAACTCAAAGAGCACGGTCTCCGTCCCCGCCAGCGCCTGCTGTTCACCGGCCCGCCCGGTTGCGGGAAAACCATGACCGCCTCCGCCCTCGCCAGTGACCTCGGGCTGCCCCTCTTCGTCGTGCGATTGGATAGCCTCATCACTCGCTATCTGGGTGAGTCTTTGTCGAAGCTGCGGGTTATTTTTGAAACCGTTAACAGCACCCGGGCGGTTTACCTGTTCGATGAATTCGACAGCATCGGCTACACTCGTGATTTCACCGGCGATGTCGGTGAGATGCGCCGTCTGCTCAATGCATTTCTTACCTTTATCGAGAAGCTAACGAGTAACAGCCTCGTCATCGCCGCAACCAATCACGGCAGCCGCCTTGATAAGGCTCTCTACCGTCGATTTGACGACCTGATCGAGTTCGGCCTTCCGGAAAAACAACACGTCTGGGAAACCGTTCAGGCCCGTCTCAGCGGCGTGCCTTCGGGTAAGCTGGAAAAGGCCAGTGTCCTCAAAGCCGCCCAAGGTCTCAGCTACGCCGAGATAACCCGGGCGTGCGAAGAGTCCATCAAGCAGATGCTCCTCCGCGGTGGTAAGTCCGTCTCAACTACCACCCTCGTCACGGCGCTCACGGAACGCCGCCTTTTTTTAAACCATTAATTCGCGTCCAAACTAGTGCTCGCCCGTGGCCGAAAACACTCTTCCACTTTTCCCGCTCCCCAAGCCGACGCTTAAACATCTCTTGCTGCCTGTAGAGCCCAAGCGGGTGGACTTCAAGGGCAGCGGTCGCGTTAGGCGAACGATCCAGTCCGTTGATCGTGCCGAGCACGCTGCGCTGCTCAAAACTCAGCTGGAGTCCGTCGATGATTGGATCAAGGAGTCCATTCCCCTCGACGACATTCCGGAGATGACCGGCATTCCGGTCCAGCTCATCACCAAGCCGGACTACCCGCTGTCCACCGAGGACATCCACGCACTCACCACTCAACGCGGGCAAAAGCATGGCCCGCCGCCTGTCCTTCTTCACTCCCAGCAATTGATCAATGCCGAGGGCCAGCCCTTCACCCGCGTTTTGCTCAATGTGCCTTTCGGTGGCCTCGCCGCACTCCAAGAAAAGATCCGCGATTTCAGCACAGGTGCCGGCACCACCGGTAAACGGCCCTACTTCGCCAACATCGTCAGCATCGCGCCCGCGGCCATCGAGGGGCTTTGGACTGATCCCCAGGACGAACTCCCGCGCGACGATACCCCTCACTGGTGGCAATTTTGGGTTCGCCGTTTCCCCGCCGAAAACCGCGCCCGCTTCATCGCCATCGCCAAGTCTCTCAAACTGGAGATTCGCGGTGACGACCTGCCGCTCCCCGACCACTACGTTTTTATCGCCCGAGGCAGCTACACTTCGCTCACTACGTCGATTCCACTGCTTGATACCTTGGCCGAACTGCGCGCAGCCCACCCGTGTTCTCTCGGTCTCACGCAGCTTAAACTCATCGAGCAAGAGGACTACGTCGATGAAGCGCTCGACCGTATCTCGTTCCCTCCAGACAACGCCCCCGCCGTCTGCCTGCTGGATACCGGCGTCAACCGTGGTCATCGTTTGCTGGAGCGTCTGCTTTCCGCGTCCGACAACGACACCGTGTTTGGCGACGGCGATGCAAGTGATGGTTATGTAGCTCTAAGGCCACATGGCCACGGCACGCCCATGGCCGGTCTCGCCGCTTTCGGCGATTTGCGCCAGCTTACCGGCTCGACGTTGCCATGGAAACAACTCCATCGCTTGGAGTCGGTGCGGCTTTTTGACCCCAAGCGCCTACACGATCCCGATAACTACGGCTTCATCACCTTACAGGGCGTGCGTCGCCCCGAGATCACCCAACCCACCCGTCGCCGGGTTTACTGCTTGGCCGTCACCGCCCCCGGTTCGGATGACGGCAAACCATCCGCCTGGAGCGCCGCCGTCGATATCGCCGCCTATGGCGACGGCAATGGTTCTCCCCGCCGCGTCATCTTGGTTTCTTCGGGCAACATCTATCCCGAAGACGCCGGCACCGCCTACACCTACCCGGACGAGAATCGGAAAACGCCCGTCGAAGACCCCGCGCAGGCGTGGAATGCTGTCACTGTCGGCGCGCTCACCCACCGCACGGCCGTGACCGAGGGCGACGACGAATCCCGCCGCCTCACCCCCATCGCTCGCGAGCGGGGCGCACTCAGCCCTTTCAGCCGCACTTCCTGCGAGTGGGACCCGCACTGGCCGATCAAGCCCGAGATCGTTCTCGAAGGAGGCAATGCCGCCATTCATCCCCAGCATGGCGGCGAGTATCGCGAATCTCTCCAGCCCACCAGCACATCGGCGCTCGCTCGTTCCGGTAAACAGTTCTGCCCGGTTAATGCCACCAGCGCAGCCACCGCGTTGGCCTCCCGCCTCGCCGCCGAGATCACCGCCCGCTATCCTGGCCTTTGGCCTGAAACCGTCCGTGGCCTCTTGATCCACGCCGCCCGGTGGACACCCGCCATGCTCGGCGGCCTCGACCCGCACCGCCGCTACAACAAAAAGACCAACGACCGTCAGCGCTTCATCCAGGTTCTGCGCTCCTACGGTTACGGCGAACCCGATATCGAGCGCGCCTACTTCAGCGCCCAGCACGCTACCACGCTCATTCGTGAAGACACCCTCACGCCCTACTCGCGCAAGGGCAGCACGACCAAGCTCAACGATTGCCACATCCACCGACTACCTTGGCCCAAGTCTCTGCTCGCCGATAATTATGCCGTAACCCTCACCCTGCGCGTAACCCTTTCCTACTACATCGCGCCCAATCCCTCGGCCAACAACGCGCTCAAGGGTTCTCGCTACCGTTACAGCGGTGCCCTCCTTCGCTTCCTCGTCCGCAACAAAGACGACACCGACGACGCAGACTTCGAGCAGCGCCTCACCCGAGTCGCCCAGGACAAGGACGAAGCCGGCGAGCCCAACGATCTCGAGAGCACCAAGACCGACCCGGGCTGGGCCTCGGGCTCCAAGCTCTGCGGCAAGGGTGGCTCGCTCATCCATGATGTGTGGAAAGGCTCCGCCGCCGACCTCGCCCAGATGGATAGCATCGCCATCTTCCCCGCCAAAGGCTGGTGGGCCTATCGTCAGTTCCCCGAAGGCGACAACTGGCACGACTGCCACGCGCTGCCGATCCGCTACAGCCTCCTTGTCAGCTTGGAGGCCGAGCAAGATATCCCTCTCTACAACGAGCTCCAAAACCAGATCTCCGTCGTTCTCGGCTCCAGCTAAGACCACCGCTCATTCTCATGTCCGCTCCGCTTACGTCCCAACAATCCGCCCTGCTCGCCCTCGTTGCCGTTGACGGCTCTACCGTCGGCAACACGTCGCTCCGCGAGCAGCTCGGCTGGGACGAGGCCGCCTACACCGCCGTGCGCGATGAACTCGTCGCCGCCGGGCTTTTGGAAAAGGGCAAGGGCCGGGGCGGCTCCGTGAAGCGTCTCTCCGTCGCCGCCCCTAGTTCCGAACTCTTCGCCGCCGAAGAGATCGAGTCCGTCCTCCCCGAATTAGAGCGCGCCCGCCGCGCCTCGGCGGAGATGGCCGCCGCCAAGAAAGAGAAAGCGCCGGCCGCCGCCGCGCCGTTCACTGCCCACCGTTTCGCGGAGGCCACGCGCAAAAACTTGCCCGCCGCTGGCGATGCGCTCGGCCATGTCGAGGAGGCAGGAAAAATCACCTACGCTTACGATCCGCACCGCCCGCCAGTCCTGCGGTTTAACGAGGGCATCGTCGGCCTGCGCGAATTGCTCGACGAGGCCCGCCGTCGCCCGCTCACCGTCGAGGAGACAGAGAAACTCGCCGCTTTGCTGGAGGCGCCGCAGCCGTGGTTGGAGTGGACGGGGAAAAAGGAAACGCCCGACTTCGCGGTCGAGCCCGTGGCCCTGCACATCCACGAACGCGTCTCCGCCCAAGCCATTTTGAAGGCCGTGCGGCGTGAGGACATCCAGCGCGATCTCTTCGCCGAGGGCGTGCAATCGGCCAAAGAGGCCCGTGCCTACTACCAGCACGATGTTGCCTGGGCCAACCGACTCATCACCGGCGACTCGCTCCAGGTGATGACCAGCCTCGCCCGCCGCGAAGGCCTCGCCGGGCAAGTGCAGATGATCTACTTCGATCCGCCCTACGGCATCAAATTCAGCAGCAACTGGCAAAACGAGGTCGGTAAGCGAAGTGTAGGAGAAAAGGACGAGGATATTTCTCGTGAGCCTGAAATGATCCGCGCCTACCGCGACACCTGGACCCTAGGCGTTCACTCCTACTTGGCATATCTCAAGCAACGCCTGATCGTCGCCCGCGAATTGTTGAAGGATTCCGGTTCCATATTTGTGCAGATTTCGGATGAGAACCTTCATCG
>CAYVDZ010000451.1:2825-5104 GCA_964450575.1 uncultured Opitutus sp. | reverse complement strand
GCACGACATCGAGCCAGTGCTGCGCCATGCGCTCGCCGTAGTGCGGGCTGGCGAGCAGACGGTCGATGAGATTGGCGATTGCCGATTCTCGATTTTCGATTGTGGCGCGCTCGAAGGCGGCGATCTCGTCGGGAGTTGGAGGGAGGCCGGTGAGATCGAAGGTGGCGCGGCGGATGAAGGCGCGGGGGGCGGCGTCGGGAGCGACGGGCAGGCCGGCGGGGAGGCGCGCGGCGATGAAGGCGTCGATGGGATTTTCAACTTTGGATTTTGGATTTTCGATTGAGGCCACGGCCGGGATCGCGGGTTTTTTCACGGGCTGGTAGCCCCACATGCCGTCCGGCTTATAGCGGCGATTCGTCCAGTCGGCAGAAAGGCCGCCGCTCGTCTTCATGATGACGCCGTCCTCGGCGGACCATTTTTCCGCATTGGCGGCGGCGATGGTCTTTTGTCTCTCGGCATCGGGCCAAGGCGCGCCACCAGCGATCCAAGTTTTTAGGTCGGTGATCTGAGTCGAGGTAAGCGCATCGGCTTCCTTCGGTGGCATCGCCTCCCAATCAGCGTGGGAGCGCGTGACGGCGAGATAAAGGGGACTCTCCTCCGGCTTGTCCGCGACAAACGCGGGTTTGCCGCTGTCGCCGCCAAAGAGCGCCTCGGCGCGTGTGCGCAGATCAAGGCCGCCCTTGATTTTGGCCTCGTCGTTGCCGTGGCAGGCCAGGCACTTGTCGTGCAGCAAAGGCGACACGCGGCGGACGAAGAGCGCCTCGGCGTCGGCTGAGATTTGAGCCGCAGGAGCCGCGACGGAAACCAGCGATACGACGCAGGCGAAAAGCGCGAGCCAGCGGGGCAGTTTCATTGGGTGGAGAATAATACTGGCACGGTTTGAAACGTCTTCCGAATTCAAAACGCACGCGGCCGCTCGGGCGCGGGGAGGAATCCGCTGCGGGGGAAGTTGGAGTTGGCCAACTCGTCGTTGCGCGCATCGTCGAGAGCGAGGAGCTGGCGCAGCTCGGGCGAGAGAGTGGCCTGCACCTCGGGGCGGACGAGTTTCTTCTGGTATTGTTGCTGGGGTTTGTCGCCGCGGCAGTAGAAAGCGTGAAGCGCGGTACGGTGGCCCTGGGTGCGGTTGTCGAGGCCGCCGTGCCACGTGTGGGCGTTCATCACGACGACGGAGCCGGCCGGGCCGGTGACAGCGATCTCGGCGGGGTGCGTCGCCTTGGGGTCGGGCAACTCGGACTGCGGGAGCCGGCGCCAGCGGTGCGAGCCGGGGACGACGCGGACGGGGCCGTTGTCAGGCGTGTAGGCGTCCAGCATCCAGATGATGTTGCAGACCCAGTTGCCGCGTTCGTCGGCGACGCCTCCCATGTCGGCATGCAGCGGCTGCGGCGCGCAACCGGGCAGCGCGGTGCGGCAATTGAGGCTGCTGAGTTTGAAATCGGCGCCGAGCACATGGCGCACGAGTTCGAGCATCGCGGGCGCGGCGACCACGCGTTGGAAGACGTCACCCTTGTCGATGAGGTTGGCGAGGCGCAGGCAACTAGGCTCGAGGCGAAATTCGCTGCCGGCGTTCTCGCCCTCGATTTCGTAGAGGCGCGCGACCGTGGCGCGCAACTCCGTGAGCAAGTCGGCGGGCGCGAATGACGGGAGGATCGTGTAGCCGAGTTCGTCGAGTTCGGTCGTGAGGCGCGAGGAGATCATCGGGGATGGAGTTAACGAAGCGTGGTGACGAAGGCGGCCTCGCGCGTCGTGATGCAGACGAGCTTTGAGGGCGGCGGGGCGAACGCAATCGCGGTGGGCTTGAAAGGGAGCTTAATGGCCGGCGCCTTTTTCATCGGTTGGGTGAGGAGCAAGGGAACGAGCAAAGTGAAACTGGCGAACCGGCGGAGGTGCATGGCACCGAGGGGTCAGCGCTGCAGGTGCGCGCTCATCTCCTCCTGAAACATCACGGCCATGCCGCGCAACCGGCGGATGACGGCCGCGTCGCGCATGGGTTTTTGTTCGGAAGGATCGGCCTCGAGATCAAAAAGCTGGAGCGTGGGGCTGAGCGTGAGCTTCCATTTGCCGGAGCGCACCGCGGCAAACTGGCCTTCAGCGCCGTGGTAGAAAAACGCGTCGAGGTAGTCCGTGCGGGAAAAGAGCGGCTCCCATTCGCCTGGCGGCGCCCACGGGCGGCGCAGCGGCACGGCGGCATTGCGCGAGAGCCCGGCCGCGGGATCGGGCACCGCACCGGCGCGGCCACGTCTCGTCCGCGGTGGTGCACGCGATGGCCTGGTTTCCCACTC
>CAYVDZ010000451.1:0-2815 GCA_964450575.1 uncultured Opitutus sp. | reverse complement strand
GAACATCGACGCCTGCGAGTGTCGCCAGGGTGGGAAACCAGTCCATCGCGTGCACCAGCGCGGACGAAACGTGGCCGCGCCGGATGCCCGCGCCGGACGCGATCGCGGGCACGCGGATGCCGGCTTCGAGGGTGGTGAGTTTGTTGCCCCTCAGCGGTTGATCCGGCGTGCGGCCGGGGCCGCGGCCGTTGTCGGAGACATACATAATCACCGTGCGCTCGGAGAGTCCGAGGCGTTTGATGGCGTCGACGAGCCGGCCGACGTGATGATCCATTTCCATGATGGCGTCGCCGTAGGTGCCCCAGTTGGAGCGCCCCTTGAATTCGGCGCCCACGCCGAGCGGTTCGTGCAACATGGTGTGCGGGAGATAGAGGAAAAAGGGCCGCTCGCGGTTCTCCTCCACGAACGCAATCGCCTCGTCGGTGTAGCGGCGCGTGAGCTCCGCGGGATCGGCCGGGCGCTGCACGACCGTGTCGCCGCGCAGCAGCGGCACACCACCTTGATCGTTGAAGTAAACCTTTTCGACCCCGTCGAGGTTGTGCAGGAGGCCGAAATAGCGGTCGAAGCCCTTGCGCTCCGGGCGAAATTCGGGCGTGAACCCGAGGTGCCACTTGCCGATGCAAGCGGTGGCGTAGCCGTTTCGCTGGAGGAGCTGCGCGATCGTCAGCTCGCGGGCGGGAAGGCCGCGCGGCGAGTCCGCGCGTTGCACCCAGGCTTCGAGCCCGAGGCGGCGCGGATAGCGGCCGGTCAGGATGCCCGCCCGCGACGGGCTGCAGATTGGCGCGGCGGCGTAGTAGTCGGTGAAACGCACGCCGGACGCCGCGAGGGCGTCGATGCGCGGGGTTTGCACCTCCTTCGCGCCGTAGCAGCCGAGATCATAGTAGCCCTGATCGTCGACGAGGATGAAGACAAGGTTGAGACGGGGTTCCGCGGCGCGCGCGCAAGCCAGGCAGAGCAGAAAGAAGAGGGGCAGTCGCAGTGAGCTCATAGGGTTAGTTAGAACGTTCCTTTCAGCCCGAAAGTCCAGAGTGAGCCGTAGTTCTGGCGCTGGCGGAACTTTGCGTAGTCCGGAGTGCTGGGGCCGTAGATTTTGTTGTCCACGGGATCGTCATGGATGTTGCTGAGGGCGCAGAACAGCGTGAGCCGCTTGGTCAGGAAATACTCCGCGTTCAGATCGATCACGAGGCGCTTGGAACTCCAGTTGTAGGTGTTGGCCTCGATGCCGCGGCCGGCGGCGACGGGGCCAAGGCGTTTCAGGCCGGTGTAGTTCCAGTTCATCTTCACCGTGAATTTCGGCCGCGAAAGGCTGACACCCCAGTTGGCGAGGCGCGGGGTGTAGCCGGTGAAGCTGCCGGTGACATCGCCCGTGACGCGCTGGGCGCTGACGTTGCCGAAGACCCGCACGCCGCGCGCCCACTCGGGCAGAAAATTCAGCGCCTGCTTGTAGTTGAGGCTCACGCCGGTGCTACGCACGGGCGTCGCGATGTTGCTCTGCGTGCTCACATCGTAGTCGCCGTAGGTGGCAGGATTGAGCCCGTAGAGCGCGAGGAATTCGGGCGTCGCCCGGACGACAGACGAGCCGAAGAGATTTTCGAAATCGCGCTGGAAGGCGCTGATCGAGATGATGCCCACCGGCTCGAAATAATATTCCAACGCCACCTTGGTCGTGCGTGCGGTCCACGCCCTGATGCCGGCGTTGTTGAGTGCGATCTGGTTGTTCGGTCCGGGCGGGTTCTCGGTATTGGGCAGGCTCACGTTGCCGCCGTATTGGTTAAAGTCGGGCCGGCCCACGGACCAGTAGTAGCCGGCGCGGGCGATGAGGTTTTCGTTGACGTTAAAGCTGGCGTTGAGGCTCGGGAACCAGCGCAGGTATTCCTTCTCCGTGTGCAGCCCGCGCTCGATGTTCGTGAGCCGCGCGGCTTCCAGCGCATCGGTCGTGATCGGGACGGGCACGCGGTTGGCACCGGTGACGATAACCCGGCCGGCGGCGTCGCGCTGGAAATTTCGCGTGGGATCGACGAGCCGGCCCTCAGTGTTAACGTTGGTCTGCTCGGCGCGGAGGCCGCCGACGAGCTTCATCCGCCCGTTGAGCAGTTTCAGATCGACGCGTATAAAAGCAGCGGAGACGGTTTCCTCCGCGTGCCGCGAGAGCGCGACTTCCTGCGTGTAACTGGTTGCCCGGTTCTCAGTGAAGTAGCCGGGATTGCTGATGTAGAGATCCCAAAGGGCTTGGTTGCTCGTCCACTCTATACTGGGAAAACCGTAGGGCGCGGTGCGCGCGGTGTAGCTGCGATCGAGGATCGCGAGCGCGCGGTCATCCGCCGTGTTGGCGATGCCGTCCTGGCCGACGAAGGTCAGCGTGGGGTTGGTGTTGCGGGTGTCGCGGAGCTGCCGGCGGACATCAAGGCCGGACTTCAGCGTCAACGGCACAGCCCCGAAGAAACTGCGGCGCAGGTTCGCGTAGGCGGTCTGCTGCCGGTCCATGGTCTGAAACGCATTCGTGCGGGCGGTGTTCAGCAGGTAACCGTCTAGCTTGTAGGGATCGATGGTCGCGCCGGCGGCGTCGGTCACGGTGATTTTGTTGGGCCGTAGGTAGAAAATTTCGTCGAAGGAGACGGTCACGTTCTGCCGGCGCGCGACGGAGTTGAAAAAATTCCCGTTGGTCGCGTCCTTGCGCCAGCGCATCGACTGCGAGACGCCGGCGCCTGCCTCGGCCTGCCAGACCGGGCCGTTGTGGCGGTAGGTGAGCGACGGCATGTAGAGATTGCCGCCGAGCCCGTTGATCGTGTTGTTGATTCGCACCTCGCCGGCGCCG
>CAYVDZ010000450.1:0-5107 GCA_964450575.1 uncultured Opitutus sp. | reverse complement strand
CTTCGGGGCCGACCAGTCCGCGCGCTCCACCTTCGGCCGTTCCCGGCGCTCGCGCACACTCCGGTCGATCGCGCTGCCCTCCGCGATGGGCGCCGGCTCGCGCCGTTCCCACGGCGGCCGCGCATCCCCCGAAGACATGCGGCCTCCACGCGGCCACGGCGCGAAGTAGGCACTCATCCACAATAAAGCGAAACAGCAGACGGCACACGCCACGAGGTGAACCGGAACCGCCCGCCAGAGATGACCCCGCTCAAACGGAAACCGCCGCCCCAGCCAAAATACCACGGGGCCAAGCACCATCCAGGGCAGCCAATTCGTGGCGGAAAATGTCAGCGCCTCCTGCCAGGAAGAGAACCCTGCGACCTGGATCAACACCGCAAATACCAGCATCAACACGATCCAGATCGCGGCCTGCGCAGCGATGAACACGACCGCGGGAATCCGGCGTTGGGGAGAGACGAGAGCCACAGGTCGAGTGTGCGTTTCCAGCGGCACCAGGTTCAACGTCGAAAACGTGTTGCAGCGGACGCGGTAGGGCTGCTCATCGCGGCCGCCCGACGTCGATGCGGCGCGACGAGAGCATCAAGGTCGGACAGAATGGGTGCACCGAATTCCTGCATTCAACCCACTCAACGCCGCCAGCGCGGGAATCCGATCATCTTGGGACCAAGGGCGGGAAATTTGGAGTGAGCGGCGCCTCCGCGACGTGAGGGCGCGCTCCGGGCCCGCCGTCCGACGAAGACCATCGGGCTCTCGGCATCGGAGTCTCGAGCTTCAAACCCACGCGGAATCGAAGTGATGTGACACGATTGCCGCTCGCCTATCCCGGCGGTGTTTGCCTCACTAAGGACCGCTTGCCGCCCTCTCTTGGTACCGTCCGCGCCGGGGCCGCAACCGCATTCCTTCGTCTCCCCTCCATGTCGTCTTCCCCTGTTGTGATTGTCACCGGCGCCGGTTCCGGTGTAGGCCGCGCCACCGCGTTGAAATTTTCCGCCGAAGGCTGGCGCGTCGTCCTGGTCGGCCGGCGAGCGGAGGCGTTGGCGACCACCCGGGGCGCCGCGCCCGCGGCCGACCACGAACGCCTCATCGCCAAACCGTGCGACTTGGGCCAGGCCGCGGCGGTAAACGCGATGGTGACGGACGTCGTCCGACAGCTCGGCCGGATCGATGTCGTGGTCAACGCGGCCGGCACCAACATTCCCCAGCGTTCCCTCGCCGACCTTTCTCATGGCGATTACGCCGCGGTGATGGACGCCAATATCAACGGCGTGCTCTATCTGGTGCAGGCCGTGCTGCCCACGATGCGCAAAGCAGGAGCGGGCACCATTGTGAACATCGGCTCGGAAGCCGGCCTGCAAGCATCGCCCAAGGCAGGCGCAGCCTATGTCGTTTCCAAATTCGGACTGACGGGCCTCACCCAAACCATCAACGCCGAGGAACGGCCGAACGGAGTTCGGGCGACCTGCATTTTTCCGGGCGACATCGACACCGAACTACTCAACCGCCGTCCGACGCCGCCGGGTACGGAAGCCCGCGCGCGTATGATGCAACCGGAAGACATTGCCGCCTGTGTTTGGTTCGTAGCCACCTTGCCGGCGCGAACAACCGTCGAGGAAATCCTCGTGCGCCCCACCCGTCCGGCTGGCGCCTAGTTTCAAAAGGCGTGCCGGCGCGCGAACGGGACTCCGGGTTCGAGAGTGACACAGACATTCCTGTCTGTTCCGAGATCGAGATCTTCCGAGATTAACTCTTCCGAGATCGCGAAACGGAACAGACAGGAATGTCTGCCTCACTCCGAATACCTCCCAAGGAGAACCCGGAGATCCTCCCATGGCGAAGCAGATGAATGCAGATACACTCTTGCGGATGCATTTTATTCTCTCCGCTCTCGCCGTCCTGTTCCTGATCCTGGGCTTTGTCGGCTTTGCACTCGGCGGGTTACCCACGTTGATTTTCTGGATCCTGGCGGGAGTTTGTATCGCCGGAGCCTGGAAGGTGCGTTTGGACCGCCAACGCCGTCACGAGAACCGGAATATTGAATCAGAGACCGGGCCGTGAAGTGTCCCAAGGCGGAACCCTAAAGTAAATGACCAGCGTACTTCCGCGCTCGGATTCGGGGCCAAGGATCCGCTTACTCTACCGTCTTCACCCCACTGCGGACGAGTGGCGGTGCTGTTACACTGAAACACGATGAAAGCAGCGATTTCGCGACCGCGCCGATCCCCCCGTCGTCCGCAGGTTCTGCGCAACCGGCCCCTCCTCCCTGCGGTCCCGCTCTCGCGTTCCCCGATTCCCATCTTGATCGCGTACGGCGATGTCAGCTCCGCGCGACAGGCGATGACGGGAATCAGCCGGATGCTGCAAACGTCTCATCCGCACTGCTACCTGCAGCCCATGCTGTGGCGCTTCGATCAGCTTTTGAAAGAAACGTGGCACGAAATGGCACTGCGCGATGCCCGCCGGGCGAGCTTGCTCGCTTTGACCGTCACGAACGAGGCCGCACTCGCGGACTTATCCGAAGCGTGGCTTGGCGCTCTGCTGGATGGATCCAAAGGCCATCAACTCCATGTCCTCGTCATGGTCGGCGACACCGAGCCATGGACGATCACGTTGGAACAGCCGTTGGTTAAACTCAGAGTTGACCAGACGCGGCAGCAAAAGATGCCGCTGGACCAGCCGGTCAAGATGCCAGGGCGCGCGCGCCGAACGAATCAGGCTGCGGCCGTCGCCGCCTGATTCACCCCGCCCGCAGTGGACTGAGTTTCAACTACTGAGTGACAGCCGCCGGAGAAGCGGCTTCCACCGGCGCCTTAGGAGGGTGGCGCTTCTTTGCCTCGCCCACGAGAATAGTCGCGGTCCACGAGAGCGTCACCGCCACAGCGACCAGCACGGAGATCGCGACCGGACGCGGGACGGTCTTTTTTGGCGAAACCAATCCAAGTTCAAGGCGGTAATCTTTGTTGACCATAAAGCGAAGGTTGGGGAGTGCCGCGGTGAAAAGCTCACCTTTGGTGGCGGACCAGACCCGTATCCGGAACCTCACCTTCGTCAATGGCGCTATGACGAAAAGACGAACTTTCATCCAAAGTAACCAAGCCGTCACCTCCCCGCCTCAAGGAGAGCCCGATTCGACGTATCCACATTGTTGTTGCGGCGGAGTGCGGGGGAGGCGTGCTCCGTCGGGTCAGTTCCGAGGAAGCTCGTAAACTTCCACGAGTCCCGCTCCGGTCCCATTGTTCCCTCCGCTGACGATCGCACTGTACGCCCCCGGAGGAAGGGTCACTACCAGGGGCGCATCCTGGCTCCCCGCCGGCAATGCAAAGGCACCCACCCGCGCACTCGTCTCCCGCAGGGCGGCGCCATCGACCCATTTCCCGCTTTCCGCCACGAGCTGGTCGCCGGCAAAAACCCGTACGCGTGGATTTGAATACGTTGCTGCGCCAGATCCGGAGCCGCCGCGTTGGAGGGATCGGAGTTTGTCTCCGTCACATAATACGATCCGCTGGCGTCAAAGGTCACCCAGGTCGGGGTCACAAAGGAACCGGGTCCCGTGCCGAAGCTTCCCATTGACCCCAGAAAGCGGCCATCCGCCTCAAAGCGCTGCAGCCGGTGATTATATCCGTCGGCCACCCAGAGATTGCCGGTGGCGTCGACGGTGACGAAGGGTCCGTTGAACTGGCCCTCGCCGCTCCCGGGTCCGCCCCACGTTGCCAGATGGCGGGCTTCCCAAACGCTGCCGGTGTTGCTCACCCGGAATTTTTGCACGCGATTATTCCCGTGATCGGTGACGTAGACGTGACCGCTGGCATCCGCCGCGACGCCCACCGGCCCGTTGAATTCACCCGGGCCGGTGCCCAGGCCGCCCCATTTCATCACGAACGTACCCGTACGGGTGATACGCTGGATCCGTTGATTGGTGCGGTCGGGCAATATAGAGGTCTCCGGAGGCCGGATCCACCGCGATACCATAGGGCGAATTAAATTCCCCGTCGCCAAACCCCACTCCGCCCCAAACCGCCACGCGTTTTCCGGTCGTCAGATCAAAGGTGAGCACCCGCCCGTTGATCTGGCGGAAGCATAAAGGAGGTCGGTTCCGCCGACGCTCGCCACCGCTGGACCTCGATCCATCGACCACCCCGAGTCCCCGGCCTTTCCCGGCTCAACCGCCTCCTCCCCCGGGTATCGGATATTGCAACTAGGGAACTCGCCTACGTTTAGGCGGACTGTGGTGTTACTATGGCAACTAATCGCTTAAAATCCGGCAGTCCCAGTCAATCGGGAACCTCAGCCCGTGGGCAGAAGAAGAACATGGGTTCGACCTCCACCAAGCGAAGCGCCGGCCGTCGTACCGCCGCCTCTGCCACGCCCAAAACCAGCGGGCGAAAATCGATGGCCACCGCATCGTCCAGCCGCAAACGGGCCGGTACGAGCAGCAACAAGAGCGCCACCCGAAGCGCGAAGCCGGGCCCGAAGAGCCGCGGTCGTTCCAGCGCGAAATCAACCCGGTAGCACCCGGTTCACCCCGGCGCCGTGATTGCAGCGCCGTTGTCCTCCCCAGCTGGCATTACCGCCCACGCCCCGGTTCGCGCTTTCCCTGGCGCGATGGGAAAAAAGTTTGTTCACCACCCCGCCTGCCTCCTGACCTCCGCGTGCCCCCGCGTATCCGAAAGACTGATTCAAAGAAGGTCCTCGAACGGGTTCGCCAGTCGCCCGCCACCCGGGTGAAGATTGCCGTCGCCGATCTCGATGGCATTCTGCGCGGCAAGTTCATCAGTAAGGATAAATTCCTTTCGGCCGCCGCGCCCCCGCCTGCGGGCGGCATCGGCTTTTGTGACGTCGTGTTCGGCTGGGATTGTCACGATACGTGCTATGACAACACCCAGCTGACCGGTTGGCACAAGGGGTTTCCCGACGCGCTCGCCCGGATCGATCTCACCACGGAGCGAGCGGTGCCGTGGGACCACGACGTGCCGTTCTTTCTCGGCGACTTCGTGTGGCGCGGTCCCGATGGGAAACAGGCGGAAGCGCCGTATCCGCTTTGTCCCCGCCAAGTCCTCAAGCGCGTGTTGCGTCGCGCGGAGAAGCTGGGCGTGGAACCGATGTGCGG
>CAYVDZ010000449.1:0-5116 GCA_964450575.1 uncultured Opitutus sp. | reverse complement strand
CGTCGGCAGCGCAAAGACTTCCCAAATCTTCTGCACGCGCGCGATCGCTTCCTTGGCGGCGCAAAACCGCAGCCGCAGCGTGCTTTGAATCCGGCTCATCCGCCCGGCCAGGTGGATCACCAACAGCCGGAACTTCTTCAACCGCACCGTGCGCTCCTCCGCGCTGAAGGCCAGCCGCCGCATGGCGCTGACAATGTTATAGGCCATCAACGAGAGCTTGAACCACGCGGCGTTGGCGTTGAAATGCCCGCTGGGCAGGTGCCCGCCGCCCAACGCGTTTTTCACTTCGTCATGCACATGCTCCACCGTGCCCGCCTTCTCCCGCTGCCATTGCAAGAGCCGCTCGCCCGCCCAGTCCAGATTGGTCACCACCGCATGGTGGTGCCGATCCGATCCGTCGGCGAACAACTCGCCCTGCGCTTTGAGCAGGCGCAGGCCCACGTAGCGCAAGGGTTGACTCTCCTTCTGCTCGCCGGCTTCGCCGGGCACGAAGGGCACGTCGGCCCACTGCCGTCGCGTCCCGTCGGCTTCCGTCCGGATCGTCTGCCATTCTTTCTCCGCCACTTGGCGGGTTTCCTGGAGCAACGCCGCACTCATCACCGCGCTGATGGCAAAGCCAATGGCTCCGCCCGACTCCTGCGCACGATCCGGATGTTTGAGCCACTGGATTAAATCATTCTCATGACAGGCCGAGTCCCCGCGAAAATAGCGTTGCTGCACGGTGGCCGGCAGCGCGGCAAAGGCCAGTTGCGCGCACGCCAGCGGGGCCTGCTTGGCGGGCACATTGCCATCGCGAAATTCATCGGCCACCACCAGGTCCGCTTCCGCCCACACCGCCACCATCGGCTGGTAACCCCGGCCCCCTTCATAATGCGCCAGCGCCCCGCGCTTGTGGCTCTCGATGATCGTGGCGTCCTGGTCGATGGTCGCGATCTTCAAGGGTTCACCGGCTTGCGCATGACGCTGGGCAACATGGCGCACCAACCCCACCTGGACCTCCTGCAACCGGGCCACGCCCGGGCTTGGAGGTAGAATGAAACTTTTCTGAACTTCGCGCGCCGGGCGCAGGGTCTCCAAACTTTCATCATGGAAGCGCTCCAGGAAATCGCGCGCCGTGCGGGCCTTGGGCAACGCGTAACCCAAGCCGCGTTCCAGGCAGACATCGTCCGCAAGGAGAACCAGATCATCGGGGCAATCGCCTCCGGCGATCTGGAGCAGGAGCAGCGCTTCGACCGATTGGCCATCGGCAAAGCCGCGCTCGCGCTTTTTGAATTGGAGGTTCAGGTCGGCCAAGACGGGCACCCGGAGACTGCGCAGGGCGCGCGAAGCGGCCAGGAGTCCCGCGTGGGAGGAGCTCATTTCATCGAGCGGTTTGGGGTTGAGGTGGAACGGGGTCTTGGCTTGAAGGGACAGGTGCGCTGGCATGAACGATATAGCTCAGAGAGCGATAACCTCCGCCAGCTAAAACTGCGGCCGGGCCTCACTTATTTCACCTTTTCCAAAATTACCCGCTACTCAGGGAGATCCCTTCCATATCCTTTCATACACCACTCTAGGCCCCGCCGCACAATTGAAAACTCACGATGCAACCTAAGCGTCACGCCACGTGCCTCTGGACGTGGTGATGGGCGAGTCAGAGATGTCGTAGCATAAGGGCTACGACGTTTATGATGCGGCTTTCAGACGAACGGGCTTTTCGCCCACGCGAGCACATCGCACAGGTCGGCATACGGATCGAGCCCGCAACGACGCCCGCTTTCCACCAGGGTGTAAAGAAGAGCTCCGCGTCCTCCGGCTTTTGCCTTGCCCGCAAAGTGCCTGATCTTTTTTCCCAATGGGGGTGCGGCGAATGAAATCGATCAATCGGTAGCGAGACTCAGTCGAGCCGTGACTTCCTTGCGACGTCAAACAACCGAACAACGTTGGAATGGAAATATCGAATCGTGGCACGAGTCAGGGTTCGACGGAGTCTCAACCCACCGTTTTTAGGAAGATCCAATGTCACGCTGCCTCGGGTCGGGCCGTTTTGGCAGGCGGCGTTCGAGAGGCGGTTTCATCCTGTCATTTCGATCTTTGTTTTAGATGCGGTTCTCCGACTTGGGAGGCGTTCCGTCCAGTCGTTCACTAGCTCCCGAATCTTCCGGGAATAGGGCTTGCGTGAGTTTCGCTCGCGGGTAAAGTTTTGCGCGCTCGAACCACCTTTGGCGGTGGTTTTTGTTTTTTATTCTATCGACTCGTGAAAATTTTTGCAGGCACATCGAATCCGATATTGTCACGGGCCATTGTGGCGTCCATCGGGATGGAATTGGGCAAATGCACCGTGAGCGCCTTTCCCGATGGCGAGACCTTCGTCAAGATCGAGGAAAACGTGCGCGGCGAGGATGTCTTCGTCGTCCAGTCCACTTCGCCGCCAACCAATCATAATCTGATGGAGATGTTCATCATGATGGATGCGCTCCGGAGAGCCAGCGCAACCCGGATTACGGCGGTGTTGCCATTCTACGGCTATGCCCGCCAGGACCGCAAAGATCAGCCCCGAGTGCCGATTACCGCCAAACTCGTCGCAAATCTGCTCATCGCGGCCGGAGCCAATCGCATTCTGACGATGGATTTGCACGCCCAGCAGATTCAGGGTTTTTTCGATATTCCAGTGGATCATCTTTACGCCGCTCCGGTCATGTACGATTATCTGAAGAAGAAGAAAATCGAAAACATGGTCGTGGTCAGTCCGGACGTTGGCGGTCTGAAAATGGCGCACGCCTATTCACAGGTCTTGGAGGCTGGGCTGGCGATCGTGGCCAAGCGGCGGGTGAGCGCCACCGAGGTGGAAGCGTTGAACATCATCGGCGAAGTGCAAGGGCAGAATGTGCTGCTTGTGGACGATCTCACCGAGACGGCGGGAACAATGACCAGTGCCGCGCGGATTCTCAAGGAGCAGGGGGCGCTGAAAATTTTCGCCGGGGTTTCGCATGCGGTGTTGCTGGACCTGGCGTTCGAGCGGTTGGAGGCTTCCCCGATCGAGGAGCTCATCACCACCAACAGCGTGCCGGTGCGCCAGCACCCCAAGGTGCGCAGCCTCTGCATCGCCGAATTGCTCGGCGAAGGCATCCGCCGCATTCACAATTTCGAGTCCGTCACCTCGCTGTTCGAGATCAACGCCGCCTAGAACCTGTCCAACCCACACCCAACCAGCCATGTCGAAGCAATTGAAACTCAGCGCGAGCATCCGTCCGGGAACCGGCCGGAGCTCGGTCAAGAAAACCCGCGCCGCCGGCCTGATCCCCGCCGTCATTTACGGTGCCCATCAGGAACCGCGCAATCTGCAGGTCTCCCGCCGCGAACTGGGCGCCCTCCTCAATCGAGCCGTGGGCGAGCATCTCCTGCTCGATCTCGAGATCGTCGACGGGACGCAGCGGGAAAACCGGCTGGCCCTGCTTCAGGAAGTCCAGCACCACCCGGTCAACGGACAGATGGTCCACATCGACCTGCTGGCCGTCTCCCAGAACGAGACCCTCCAATCGTCGGTGCCGGTGGAACCGCTCGGGACCCCGACGGGCGTCAAGAATGCCGGGGGCGTGCTGGAGCAACTCCTCCGCGAGGTCGATATCGAGTGTCTGCCGAAAGACTTGCCCGATGCCATCCGGGTGGATGTCTCGCATCTTGAGGTCGGAGCGTCGCTCCACATCGGCGACCTCCCGTTCCCCGAGGGGGTGAAGCCGACCGCCGACACCGGGATCACCATCTTCCACGTGGCGGCTCCGCGCGTCGAGGAGGAGCCGGTCGCGGCCGCGGTCGAAGCGGTGGCCCAGCCGGAGGTCATCAAGGAGAAGAAAGAGGAGACCACGGATTCCAAGGACGCCAAGTGACCCGCGATGGCCGCGCTGCCTGTGGTGGCCGAAGCAGCCCCCCCGCCGGAGCCGCGCCTGCGGCTGGTGGTGGGTCTCGGGCATCCGGGACGGCGCTATGAGGGGACCCGGCACAACATCGGATTCCTGGTGGCGGATCGGCTCGCTGCGGGGCTGGGTGCCGCGTTCACCGAGGAACGGGCGTGGAATGCATGGCTGGCCCGGGGCGGCGACCTTTACATTCTCAAGCCATCAACGTTCATGAATCTGAGCGGGGAATCGGTGGCGGCCGTGGCGCGTTTTCACAAGCTGACGGCGGAGGAGATCCTGGTGGTGATCGACGATGTCGCCCTGCCGGTCGGACGCCTCCGCCTGCGCGCCCGGGGCTCCGCCGGCGGCCACAACGGATTGCAGTCGGTGATTGATCATCTCGGCACCGGCTCGGTGCCCCGCCTGCGCGTGGGGATCGGGGCTGCGGGCGCCGGCGAATTAACCGGCCATGTGCTCGGACGCTTCACCTCCGGCGAGCGGGAGGCGGTCGGCACGGTGGTCGGGCGGGCGACGGAGGCGGTGGCGTGCGTGCGCGAGCGCGGCATGGCGGCGGCGATGAATCTTTTCAACACAACCCAGGAACCACCCAACAAAGAACCATGAAAAACCGATACGAAGCGCTCCTGATCCTGCGCACGCAGGGCAAGGAGGAAGGCCTCAAGGAAACCATCGACCGGCTCACCGCCGATTTCAAAACCGAGGGAGCCCAGGTGGAGCAGGTCCAGAAGATGGACAAGCGGATGTTCGCAACCGTCGCCGGAGATCTCGATTCCGGATACTACGCGAACTTCGTCTTCATCGCCGAACCCGTCGTGCTCGACCGGCTCAAAGCGCGGCTCACCCTCGACGCGGATGTTTACCGGCACAGTTATGTCCGGCTCCCCGCGAAAAAAGTCGCCAAGGTCGCATCGGCGGAGTAAGGAGGCCCCATGGCCAATCTGAACCGCGTTTTCCTGATCGGAAATCTCACGCGCGATCCCGAGGTGCGCTACACGCCCAAGGGAACCGCCGTCACCGAACTCGGTCTGGCGGTCAACCGCACTTACACCACCGATCAGGGCGAGAAGAAGGAAGAAACGACGTTCATCGACGTCGAATTCTGGGGGCGCCAGGCCGAGGTGGTCGCCGAGTATCTCAAGAAGGGCCGCCCCGTGTTCATCGAGGGCCGCCTCAAACTCGACACCTGGGACGATAAACAATCCGGCCAGAAACGCAGCAAA
>CAYVDZ010000448.1:0-5123 GCA_964450575.1 uncultured Opitutus sp. | reverse complement strand
GTTTAGCTCGTTCGAGTATTTCTGGCTCGTTCTGCTCGGCCTCACCTGCGCCGTATTCATCGCACCGGGACGTCCGCTGAAGGGCATGGTTTCGCTGCTGATCGGATTATTGATCGCCACGGTCGGCTTCGAGAATCCCGCGGCGCATCCACGATTCACCTTCGGCTCGGAGGCGCTGATGAGCGGGCTGCAACTCACCCCCGTGATGATCGGCATGTTCGCCGTCTCGGAGGTGATCCGCTATGCGGTGTCGCCGGAGGGCCCCTTGCCGGTTTGGCGGCAAGGCATGGGGCAGATTTTTCGCGGACAGGGCACGTTACTGCGGCAACATCCGCTGCAGGTGCTGCGCGGGAGCATGCTCGGGACGGCCATCGGCGCACTGCCCGGGGCGGGCGCGGACATTGCGGCTTGGATCTCTTATGGTATTTCCAAGCGCTTCTCGCGCACGCCGGAAAAATTCGGGACGGGCCATGTGGAAGGCGTGATTGAAGCGGGAGCCGCGAACAACAGCGCGCTCGCCGCGGGATGGATTCCGGCGCTGGTCTTCGGCATTCCCGGCGACTCGATCACCGCCATTGTCATTGGCGTCCTCTATATGAAGGGGCTAAATCCGGGACCGACCCTCTTCATCGACAACCCGCAGAATATCTACGCGGTGTTCATGGTGTTCTTCCTGGCGAATCTGCTGCTGCTTCCCCTTGGATGGATCGCCATCAAAATGGCGAAGAACGTCCTTCGTGTTCCACGAAACGTCCTGATGCCGATCATCCTGCTCTTCTGCGTGGTCGGCTCGTTCGCGATCAACAATTCGGTGTTCGATGTGGGCGTGATGCTCGTATTTGGTCTCCTCGCGTTTGGCATGGAAGCGAACCGCTTTCCGATCGCGCCGACGATCCTCGGACTCGTGCTCGGCGGCATGCTCGAGCAGAATTTTGTGACGTCGATGATTAAGGCGGATGGTAACGTGGGGGCGTTCTTCGGGCGCCCGATTGCCGCCGCGCTGGGGGTTGCGACGATCCTCGTGTGGCTGTCGCCGATGATCGTGCGGGCGGTTCGGCGGCGGGCGGTTACGAAGAGGTCCGAGTGCTAAACGTTCACTTGCTCAGGAGTGAACATCTTCCCGAATGGTTTTGGATTGCCGCACGCCGGAGTCTGCCCGTTACCTGGCAACCCTCCTTCGAGGTTTCGGCATAGGCAAAGTCCCTTGACCGGTTCAAGGCTCAGATTACCATTCCTCCATGACCGCCACAGCGTTCCTCGACCTCAAGCAGCGCGCAGCAAAGCTGACCGAAAAGGAGCGCCAGGATCTTTCAGCGTATCTCATTCGTTTGGGGCAGGAACGCTCCCCTTGGAAGAAAGAGACTGCCCGCCGATTGAACGAGATGGCGAAAGGCAAAAAGACGAGCGTGAGCGATCTTCGCAAACAGCTGGTTCGTGTCTGACCTCGGAACCTACGAGAGCCACCTCTCGCGGGAAGCGGTCTCGTTTGTGATAGGATTGACGAAAAAGCGGCAGCGCTTGGTGCTCCAACTCGCAGACCAAATCTCCAGGCAACCATCGAAGATCGGTGACTATCAAACCGCTGATGCCGTCGGTCGTCCGATCGAAAGTCTTAGGCTCGAAGGCTACTTGTTCTCGTACTGGATAGATCACTCTAGTCGCCAAGTGCGCATTAGCGACATGGTGCGTTTGTAAGATCCCCCCAGCCTTGCGGCAATTCACCGACGTCACGACAGCCGCGTAAACAAGATGATCCGCCACGCCGGCCTGGCGCTGCCAGACAGGCGTGACTGAATTAGTCTCGGATTGTATCAGGCGTTTGGTGACGCGCCCGCGATGCTCAGTGTCAGCTGGATCGACTCGGCGACCTTGTCGGTCATCTGGCCGGGGCTGATGCCGAAGTCGCTGCGATTGATCTCGAAGTTGGCGCGCAGCACGAGCAGGTCACCTTTGACCGCGGGGTTGTTCACGCGGGCGCCGAGCTTGTCGGCCAGGTAGGTAAACGACACCGGCACGGTCACGTTCTTCGTCACGCCTTTGACGGTCAACGTGCCCGCGACATCCGCGAGCACCTGTGCGCCCTGCGTGCGGACATTCGTGAGCGGGTTCACATCGCGTTTGACCATTCACGGACCCTGGCTGGATCGGCGCGCCCTCGTTCCCCGGACTCGCAAAGACAATAGACGGTGTGTATTTCCCGGTTAGCGGTTGGAGAACGACTCCCTTGCGCGCACTTTCGTGCGGCCCGGGCAAGTTGACGCACGCTCCGCGACCGCGTTATGTAAACGGGTATCCCCAGGAGATCAGCCCATCGATCTTCCGCTCGAAACCCTTCCCATTTTTGTCATGCGCCTCGTCTCGCTTGCCCTTGCCTCCCTTCTCACCGCCGGCGTAACCGTCGCCGCCACCCCACCCGCTCCCGCTCCGCAGGCAGAGGGCTATCGCGGGATCTGGTTTACGCTCGGACAGATGTCGGAGTACGGCGATAAATACTCGGGCGGACTCGGCACCTACACCGCCAATCACAACCCACTCGCGGTCTACGCGGCCGCAGTGGATAAAACATTTTTCGTGTATGGCGGCTCGCCCGCCGGCGAGCGCCAGCTGCTCTGCCTGATCGGCAGCTACGATCATAAGACGGGCCGCGTTGCGCGGCCCGTCGTGGTCCATGACAAACGGCCCGTCAATGACCCGCATGACAACCCCAGCCTGAACCTCGATCCGGAGGGATATCTGTGGGTGTTCGTCAGCGGACGCGCCCGGTCGCGGCCGGGGTATATTTACCGCAGCGTGGAGCCGTACGACACCTCCCGCTTTGAACGGGTGGACGAGCGCGAGATCACGTATCCACAACCTTGGCACGTGGCGGGCAAAGGGTTTCTCCACCTCTTCACGAAGTACACCAAGGGCCGCGAACTGTATTTTGCCACGAGCCCGGACGGCCGGACGTGGAGTGACGATCAAAAGCTCGCGGGCTTCGCCGGGCATTATCAGACAAGTGGAGCGCACGGTAACAAGGTCTCGACATTCTTCAACTACCATCCCGGCGGCAGCGTCGATAAACGCACCAATCTATATTATGCGCAGACGACTGATTTCGGTGCGACGTGGACGACGGCGGCGGGTAAAGCCCTGACGCTTCCGCTCGCGACGATTGATAATGAGGCGCTCGTCATCGATTATGCCGCGCAAGGCCGGCTGGTTTACACCTGCGATCTGAATTTCGATGCGGCGGGGAACCCGATTCTCCTCTACGTGCTCTCACGCGACTTTCGTCCCGGCCCGATGGCCGGCGAACGCGAGTGGACCGTGGCGCATTGGAAAGGCGGCAAGTGGAACCTCTCGACCGTCGCCACCTCCGATCACAATTACGACATGGGCAGCCTCTACGTGCAGCGCGATCAGTGGCTGGTGATCGCGCCGACGGACGTTGGTCCGCAGAAATGGGGAACCGGTGGCGAGATGGTGCTGTGGTCGAGCCGCGACGAAGGCAAGACGTGGACGCGGCAGCGCAACGTCACCGACAAGAGTGAGTTCAACCACAGCTACGCGCGCCGTCCGCTAAATGCGAAGGATCCCTTCTTCGCGCTCTGGGCCGATGGCAACCCGGACAAGATCAGTCCGTCGCGTATCTATTTTTCGGATTCGACAGGCCGGAAGGTTTTCCGCCTCCCCTACACCTTTCCGGCGGGTGCGGACAGCGCCGCTCCCGAACCGGTGAAGTAAGCGCATTCGGATCCGCGAGTGTTGGAAGGTGAGACAGACATTCCTGTCTGTTTTGGACGAAGTGAGACAGACATTCCTGTCTGTCATCGGTTGTCGGAACAGGCAGGAATGCCTGTGCCACTCCAGAGCCGCGCACCCTGGCAGGAAACAACGAGCGTTCGTGTCTCTCACAGAATGAGACAGGCAGTCCTGTCTGTCATCCCGTTGTCGGAACAGACAGGAATGTCTGTGTCACCTCCCGAGCGGAATTTCTCCGATGATCGCTCCCGCCGTTTGACGCGGGGGCTCGCTGACTCCACGGTGCGCGCGTGCTCTCCGACGCATTCGCCGGTCTGCAGAAATTAATGCTTCCCGACCGCTGGCAGGCGCTCGCCCTCGCGGCGTTGCGGGCCGGCAAAGACGTGGTCGTGGATGCGCCCACCGGAGCGGGAAAGACCTACGTGTTCGA
Organism: uncultured Opitutus sp.; assembly: GCA_964450575.1. Lineage (GTDB taxonomy): Bacteria > Verrucomicrobiota > Verrucomicrobiia > Opitutales > Opitutaceae > ER46. Next base: position 949 of record CAYVDZ010000448.1, on the reverse strand, counting down.
GCGTTGGGCCGAGCAGAACAACTTTTCCAAGCGGGCGCTCTTCACTGTTCCCACCCGGGCGCTGGCCAATGACAAGTTCGCGGAATGGCGGGCGCGGGATTGGAACGTCGGGATTATGACGGGCGATTTGTCCGTGAACACGGAAGCACCGATCATCGTCGCCACGCTCGAAGCCGTGCAGGGTCTAGTGATGGACCAGGCCTTCGCTCGCGGCGCGCTTGAGGCACCGCACGGCGGTCCGGCACTGCAACGAGCGCGGAGCTTTGCCGAGGCGAATCCGTTCCATCTCCTAGTGGTCGACGAGTACCACTGGATCGCCGACACGCATCGAGGAAACCACTACGAAGGCGTGCTGCTCTCCGCGCCGCCGGAACTCCAACTGCTGCTCCTTTCGGGCGCGGTAGCCAATCCCGCGGATGTCGCGGCTTGGTTCGAACGGTTGGGACGCAAGGCGGAGGTCATTCAACATCGCGAACGACCGGTGCAGCTCGAAGAAATTGAGGTCGATGAACTGGTGTACGGTTTGCCGCGCTCGATCGAGGGCTTCTGGTCGAAACGCGTGGCGGGAGCGTTGCGCGAAGGCCTCGGTCCAGTGCTCGTCTTTGCGCCGCATCGCGCCGATGCGGAACGGCTCGCCCGCCAGTTTGCGCGAGAGCTTCCGCTCGCCGATCCGCTCACGCTGACACCGGAACAGGAGCAACTCGCCGGGCCGCGGCTCAGCAAACTGTTGTCCCGACGCGTCGCGTATCATCACAGCGGACTCAGTTATGCGCAACGCGCGGGCGTGATCGAGCCGCTGGCAAAAGCGGGCCAACTCCGGGCCGTGGTCGCCACGCTCGGGTTGAGTGCCGGCATTAATTTTTCACTGCGCTCGGTTCTGATCACCACGGGCAGTTTCCGGCAAGGTCACCTCGAGCGCGAGATCGCTCCGCATGATTTACTGCAGATG
>CAYVDZ010000447.1:0-5132 GCA_964450575.1 uncultured Opitutus sp. | reverse complement strand
CTCGAAGGGCGGGCAGGAGGACATTTCCTTCACGCAATTGCGGCCGATCGTTTCGTGCGCGCCGCGTGTGAGCCACGCGTAGCTACTGCCGAGGCGCTTCGCGAGCTTGGTCAATTCCTTCGCGTTGTCGTGCTGGCGGCGGCCGACGGCGAGATTTAATTCGGTCTGATCGAGCGTGAACGCGTCGGCGCGGTGATAGCGGCGGTTGAGAATATTGAAGCCGTGATTGTTGCTATTCGTCTGACAGTTCACCGCGAGAAACAACGCGTGGTCCTGCACGTAATCGCGCACGAGGTCCTCAAGCACGCCGTGGCCGAAATCCATCACGAGCACGAGATCGTAGTCAGCGATTTGTCCGGCGATGCGGTCGAGCAACTGCTGCTGCAGCGCGACACTCGGTGGGTGGCGATCAATGAAGTTGATCGAAAAAAGTTTCGAGAGCTCCTTGCCCTCGACGCGCGGCTCGACGAAGCGCTGTTTCACGACGGTGGTGAATTCCGGGGAGCGCACGATCTCGTCGCCGTCGGCGGGAAGGAAGGGGGCGAGCGTCGCTTCAAGCCACGGCTCGGTGCCGGCGAGTCCGGCGAGTTTGACGTGCGGCGTGAATTCGCGGAGGTGGCGGTAGACGGCGAGCGCGCCGCCGGCTTGCATGTCGTCCGCGACGTAGCGGCCCGAGAGGATGCGGTTCTTTGAGGTGAGACCCTGAACTTCGAGGGTGGTGTAGCGGTCGAAAATCAGATCGCCGACCACGAGCACGCGGAGATCTTTGAAGGCGTCCACGATCTCACGGAAGCGGGTGGGCGTGCACTCGCGCGCGACGAGGCGGCAAAATTCCTTCACGTCGGCCGGGTACGGATCGAAGTGCTGGTTGAGCAGGCGGGTCGAGCTGAAAAGGATCGAGCCGAGGTAGCGAATCTCGCCGCCGACCGCCTGCACTGTCTCGATGTCGTCGTTGATGTTGCCGGTGAGGTCGGTGATCGGGTCGGCGTATTCGCGACCCTTGCAATAAAAGTGCGGGCGCACGCACTCGATGGCCTCGACCGCGGTGGGATGCGGCACGAGGACGACGTAGTCGACGCACTCCAGCGCGGCGAGCCAGCGGGAGCGGAGCTGGTCGTTGAAGTACGGGCGCCCCGGGCCTTTGTTGACGAATTTCTCGCCGGTGATCGTGACGACGAGAACGTGGCCGAGCGCTTTCGCTTCCTGGAAATGGACGATGTGCCCCGGATGAATCAGGTCGAAGGTGCCGTGACAGTGGACGATGGTTTTTCTGTCGCGGCGCAACTGCGCGCAAAGTTCGGCGGCCTGCGCGAAGGGGATGATTTTCGAGGGAGAAGTGGGCGCGCTGCCGTCGTGGCTGGTGACCGCCGGAAGACTGCCGACTGACTTGGCAATCGCGCGCGGTCGGGGAAGACGGCGCGGGGCTCGGGCGGTAGCGGTAATTTTTTGCGAAGGCATGAGGGTGATTCAGCGCTGATGAATGTAGTCGAGGGGCTGCCGACGGATTTCCTCGAGGTGTTCGTCCACCCACGCGATGGTGGCGCGCACGCCTTCCTCCAACGCGACGGTGTCGCCCCAGCCGAGTGTCCGGCGCGCCTTGGCGCTATCGAGCGTGTAGGCGGCGTCCTTGCCCGCGCGGTCGGCGGTGACTTCGGCAACGGCGGCGAAGTCGGCGTGCATCATCTCGCAAATCATTTCAACCAGCTCGCGGATGGAGATGAAGCGCGGCGTGGAAAGGTGGTAGCACTCGCCGGCCGGCGCGCAGCGCGCGATGGTGAGCGTCGCCGACGCGACGTCGTCGATGTGAATGAAGGAGCGCACGGAGTGGCCGCCGCCGTGCAACTGGAGTTTCTGGCCGAGCTTGATCGAGAGGATCGTGCGCGGGATGATGCGGTAGAGCTGCTGCCCGGGGCCGTAGACGTTCGCGGCGCGCGTCCACGCGACGGGGAATTGATACTGCTGGAGAAAAGTGCGCAGGTGCAGATCGCACGCGGCGCGCGAGGCCGCGTAGGGCGTGCTCGGGTGGAACGGAGCACTCTCGTCGATGACCCCGGTCGTGCTGCCGTAAACTTCCGGCGTGCCGATGTGCACGTATTTTTCCAGCCACGGCGCGCGACGCAGCCGGTCGTGCAACAGCACGTTTGCGACGACATTCGTCTGATACCAATGAGCCGGCTGCTGCCAGCTCGGCGCGACCATGCCTTGCGCGGCAAAGTTCACCACCGCGGTGGGTTTGAAATCATCCAGCGTTGCCATCAGCCGGTCGAGGTCATGATTCAGATCGGCGCGGACAAAACGAAAGCCGTTTTGCTGCGCGGACGGCAGCCAACGGTAGGGCAGAAAACAATTCGCCGGTTCCGCCGAGCGGCTGGCACCGAGCACTTCCAATCCTTGCGCAAGGCAGTGGCCGACGAAACTCGCGCCTGAAAACGAATTACTGCCAAGGACTGCGATTCTCTCGCTCACGGGTTGGGCTGGTTATTTATGCCCGTCGCGGGCGAGTACTTGCATGGCCATGTGGCCGACCATCATTTGGAGATCCTCCGCAACCTGCATGTCGTGCACGGGAAAATAGATCGGGTGGTCGGCGAGCGTAAGGGCCTCGCCGCCGGTGAGTCCCAGAATGGCAAAACTGGTGACGCCAAGTTCGCGCGCGCGGTCGAGCGCCTTCACGATGTTGGGGGAATTGCCGCTGCCGGATAAGACGAGGAGAAGGTCCCCGGGTTCGGCGAGCACTGAAAGTTGCTGTGCGTAGATTTCTTCAAACGCGAGGTCGTTGGCCAGGCAGGTGAGCACGGCGGGATTGGCGGGCAGGGCGATGACGCGCATGCCGCGTCCTGCGGTCTTGCCGACGCCGTAGAGAAAATCGTTGGCGAGGTGGATGGCGTTGGCCGCACTGCCGCCGTTGCCGCAGAGAAACACCTGCCGATTCTCGCGCCAGCATCGTTGTAATGTCGCGATGAGCAACTCGACATCGCGCCAATCGTGCTCGCGCCAGACAGAGTCGAGCGCACCCGAGTAAGCAGTCACGAACGCCGGCGTGGCCCGGCGATTTTTCTCGAGGTTGCTCAGAGGAGGCGGAGCGACACCGTTGCCGTGCCCAGGTAGATCACCCTCGGGAAAGGATCGTTTGGGTTCGTCTATAGTCGAGGGCGACCGGCTTAAAATTTCCTGTGTCGTGCTCAGCAGGCCCAGCCAAAATGTGGTCAGGATAAACGATAGAGAATGGGGTGATTGCGCGGCAGTCGCGGCCTGTTTGGCCGCGAGCGTAGTTGTATGGGGTGACATGGCGGAGCTGCTTGTGCAGTAAACAGGCCAGTATGATTTTCGAGAGCGTAAAATACTAATTGGCAGGGAAAAATAAAATTATATCACGAGCACTTTCACGCGGACTTCGATCGAACCCGGCGCGACTGTGATTGGGCCGGGAAAAATCTGCCTACGCGCACGCCGCCCTTATTGCGCCTCGCGCGATAGACTGGCGGTTTTGTCGGTCCGGGGTGCGCAAGCGTCCCGCGTGCTCCTCCCCTAGCCATTGGTCTGTCCGTGGCAGCCTTCGCCAAGGCTACGGCACGAAAAGCCGTCGGACCGTCCGCAAATGTCTCTACGGCGCGACCAATGGTCGCGCCTTACCCGCGAACAAGATTCGGCGCAGCCCAAATGCTAAGGGACATTGGGATAAGCAGGCTGTGGCTTCGTCAGGCCGCGCGCGCGGTGGCCGGCTTGGGCACGGCGGCGAGGAGCTTTTCCCAGAGCACGCGGGCGCACTGTTCGGAGCGGAAACGCGGAGCGCCGGCGTCAGCCTTTTTCTGGAGCGCCGGCAGATCGTGCAGCGCGACGGCGACGGCCTCGGCCATCGCCTTCGGCGCCCATTGCGAGGCAATGACGACGCCGAGCGCGTATTCGCGACCCTGTCGCGCGGGTACGGTGCCGGGTGAGACCACGATCACTTTGCCCGCGGACGCGGATTCGGTGAACACGCCGGAGGAGCCGTGGCCGTAGAACGTGGGCGAGTAGGGGAGCAGGATCACGTCCGCCTCGCCGAGGAGGGAGAAATATTCCGCTGAGCCCAGCGCGCCGTTGACGAGGCGCACATCCTCGCCCGCCGCGGCGAGTTGGTCGAGGCGTTGGAGTGTGGGACCGAGCTGAGCGGTCGCCGTTTCGCGATTTTGGATTTGGACGATGAAGCGCGGGCGCGCCGGCAACTTGACGCAGCGCTCGATGATCTCTGGCAGAAAATGCAGGCCGCGCAGCGCGCTGGTGTGGCCTTGGTAAACGACGGTGGGGCGGGCGCTCGCCGGCCGGGGTGCGGTGTTCGCGAGCAGGTCGGAGACGTCCATTGGATTCGGCAACTCAAGGACGGGGAGCGTCATGATTTTCTGGTAGGCCATGGCGAGCTCGCGCGTGTCGGCGCAGAGAACCGTGCGCGGTTGCACCCCGTAGAGCGCGCGGGCGGCGTAGCGGTAGAAGTGCGCGATGTGCTCCTTGTTCGCGCGCGCCTGCACGTAGTCCATCGCGTGGTTCAGGTAGCGCAGCATTACCGCGACGGCAGGCCGCTGCCCGGCTGGCATCCGCCCAAGCCAGAGCGCGACAGCGTAGAGCTGATTTTGCAGGAGATTGGGGAAATAGACCAAGTCGTCGGCGCTGAAACGCGCGGGGTCGATCTGGCAGAGATCACCGAGGAAGGCCTGGTTGACGTTCTGGAAGTTCTCGATGGCCCAGACCTGCGCGTCGGTGGCGGCTTCTTGGAAAATGTCGTGGGAGAAAACCGGCTCAGGTTTTACCCCGGCGCACGCGACCGTGCAATCCTTGCGACTGTAGATCGAGACCGGGATGCCGCGGCGTTGCAGCTCGCGCACGAGTTGCGTGTCGTGCGTCAGGTAGTGCCCGCCTTCGCCTTGAAGCTGTGGGTCGCAGAGGTGGACCTGACGCATGGCGGGATGGCTTAGCGCTGCGAGAAAATGATCTGCGCGCCCGGGGCGTTGACGCGCACGTGCACAGCCGGGCGACCACCGAGGGCGGCGCGGATGGCCTCGTGATGGTGCGGCTCAGCGATGAAAAGAAGGAAACCTCCTTGCCCGGCGCCAAGAAGTTTGCCGCCAGTTGCGCCGGCTTTGAGGCCCGCCTTATAC
>CAYVDZ010000446.1:0-5138 GCA_964450575.1 uncultured Opitutus sp. | reverse complement strand
GGGTGAAATCATCCGGTCTGGGGTCATCGCGGTGGCCGCCAGCTTCGTCATTGGCGCGGGAACCTGAGTCGGTTTCGTCTCGAGCTTGTTCCTGACGAATCTCCCGCTCCTGCTGCTCACGCCAGATTCGCTTTAAGGAACCGCCCGCGTAGGCGGCTTGCGCTTGAGCGGCTTGGACCTTTTGTGCCTTGCTCGCGATTTCGGCGTGCAGTTCGCGCAAGCGAGTAACCAATAAGGGAAACGTGCGGTGGAGCCAGGCGGTATAGGCCGGAACATCTGTTTCCTCATGCCGGTGAAGATTACGCGCCGCCTTTTCAAGCCGCTTGCGAGCCGTGTGAAATTCAGCCCACGCCGCGCTTTGCAAACGCCCATGATCGATAATCAACAACGCGGTGGTCTGCTGTAGAGCGGCTATACCGCGCTCTCCAGCGGACCGGCGACGTTGGAGGGGCGGATTGATGGAGGCCGGCATGAAACGGGGAAGAAACCGCAGAGCGTCGGGAATGCCACTCCGGCGCAAGAAAATCAACCGACGCGCGTGGGTTCGAGAAGTGTCTGCGCTCCGGGCGCCGACCGAACGACTTTCGGTCACCGGTTCGGGATGTACGGCGGATCCTGGCCTTCAAAGCGGCGATTAGGGGCAGGAGCTTCGCGCCAGAAACTGCGGGTGCATCTCGATGGATTGTTCAAACTTGAACCGGGCTTCCGGCGGGATTGACGCGGGGATTTTTGAGCTGCTTCGGCGCCAGCGAGCGAGCCAATCGGCGGTCAAAAGCCGCGGCGTGAGCGGATGTTTGGCCGCGCTGTCCGCTGTGGTGAAAGCGATGGTGGTGGTGGCCTTGGGGCCCGTCCCCACGCCTTCGCCGACAAAGAAGCCGGCGCTCAGCAACGCGACCCTGGCTGCGGTGGCCGCTGAATACGTATAGAGTTCAACTGGTTTTGGGGCGCAGGCTTGGAAGATGCGGGCGAATGTCTCGCGCGTCCAAAGGAGAGAGTCCGTCTTGGATGAAAACGGATCATAGAAAATCAGGTCGGGTGGTCTGGCATGGGGGAAAAGCTCCAGGAAATCGCCGTGGAGGAGCTCCCAATGCATTCCGCCGGAGCGATGGGTCCAGTGACCCTTGGTGAGAATACTTTCCGGTGCGCCGTGGCGAACGTGAGGAAAATAACCGGCCTTGCTTGCCGCGAGTTTCAGCGGATCCATGTCGCGTTCGAAGCTCACCAGCCGGAGGGAACGGAGGGCGCCGGAGCCATGGTCCGCCAGCTCCTTTTCAAAGCAGCGAATGACAGCCATTGCGTTGGAGGCCGCTCCCAGACCTACATCCCACACGACGAGTTCGTGTCCGCGGGTATCGGTCTTGATCATCCGCGAAGCGAGCCGCGCCTGTTCCACGTACAGCTTGTTTGCTTCCTCCTCGGGCCGGTTAACGGAGTGCATGACCTCGCCCGAGCTAAGCTGGCGGATGCTGGAGAAACCAGTCGGGCCTTGATGGATTTCGTAATCCCCGAGCCGTGGCAGTTGAAAAATTCGTGCTTTCTTTGGCAGGACGCTCGGATTGACCTCATCGGTCCGCACCAACTCCGTGCGCTTGCGCTCGTAGAAAGGGAGAAACCCGCCCTGCAGGATGCTCGCGCGCATTTCCCGCATCAGCCGGTGATAAAAGGCCAGATTGTGAATCGACAACAGATGCCAGCCGAGCTGCTCATCGGTCTTAACCAGATGGTGAAGGTAGGCGCGGGAATGTTCGCGACAGGCCTGGCAATCGCACGTCGGGTCGAGGGGCTCGTCGGAAAATTTATACACCGAGCGGCGGAAGTGCAGTTTTCCCTGTGAGGTAAAGACCGTGCCGCGTTGCGCGAGTTGCGAGGGAATGATGCAGTCGAACATGTCGACGCCCCGATGCACGGCTTCGAGAATATCGATCGGCGTGCCGACGCCCATCAGGTAGCGCGGCAGGTTTCTCGGCAAATGTTCCGTGACGACGCCGGTGAACTCCGACCGTTCCGCATGCGTCTCGCCGACGGCGAGTCCGCCGATCGCCAGGCCGTCGAAGGGCAGCTCGCGGAGAAATTCCGCGCTCTTTTTACGCAGCGCATGGTGACATGCTCCCTGGACGATTCCGAAAAGAGCCTGAGGCGAATCGCCCCGCGCCGCGAGCGAGCGCTTCGCCCAACGATGAGTGAGCTCCATGGCAGCCTCGGCCTGCGCGTAAGGAGCCGTGGAGGGGATGCACTGATCGAGGACCATCATGATGTCGCTGCCGATCGCCTTTTGCATCCCGATGCTGGTTTCCGGCGAGAGGAGGTGGACCTCACCGTCGACGTAACTCTGAAAGCGCGCGCCGTCCTCGTTCATGCGGCGCGAGGTGGGTAGCGAGAAAATTTGGAAGCCGCCGGAATCGGTGAGCACCGGTCCGTCCCAATTCATGAACCGATGAATTCCGCCGACTTTTCTGAAAACCTCCGGGCCCGGACGGAGGAGGAGGTGATAAGTATTGGCCAGCAGGATACGCGCCCCCGTGGCTTTCAGCGTATGAATCGTCTGGCCTTTGACGGTGGCTTGCGTGCCGACGGGCATGAAAAGGGGCGTCTGCACCTCCCCGTGGAGGGTTTGGAAGCGGGCGGCGCGGGCGCCGGAACCAGTGGATTCCTTTTCGAGCTGAAAGTTGAGTCGGGACATTGCCGTTACAGGGTGGGTGCCTCCCCGGGAGGGGAAACACTGCGTCACATACGACGCCCTTTTCGAAGGCATCAACCGCAGACCGTGCGGAGCGCTTAATTTTCCTTAGACCGGAATGCCGATCGCACGTGGGCAAAATGGTTCGGCTAGGGGTTCCTTTCTCCTAAGTCTCGCTTTCTCGGTCGTACTCGCTAACGGTTTTGGGATCAGGATCTTGAAGATTGAAAGCTCCGCTGGGGCCGACGGTCGAGGCGTTATCTGGAGAGGCAGTCTTCACCTTTCGGGCATCTCTCCTGCTTGCGCTTCAGAAGTGACGCCATCATGGATCGTGGCTCGCCTTGCGATCTGATTGGCTGTCACGCCAGTACCTGGAACCTCAAAGTCCCCCCCGCGATGAAACGCACTTGGATTCTTCTTCATTCTGTCGGCGTCCTCGCCGCCGCCTTTCTTCCCTTGCGAGGCGCGGAAGTCTTACAGGATATTGCCTTTGGTTCGTGTATCCGGGGCGTGGACCATCCGATGCTGGAGAGAGTGCTCACGTTGCCGATGGATCTCTTCCTCATGATGGGGGACAACATCTATGCCGATACGGAGGATATGGTCGTGATGCGGTCGAAGTATGACGCGCTCAAAGCAAGCCGCTTCTTTCGTGAGTTGCTGCAGAAAGTGCCAGTCCTTGCCACCTGGGATGATCACGATCTGGGCGTGAATGACGGAGGTGCCGACTACCCCAAAGTGCGCGAATCCAAGGAGGAGTTTCTACGCTGGCTGGATGAGCCGGCCGACTCGCCTCGTCGCAGCCGCGAAGGCGTTTATGATGCGCATTTGTTTGGTCCGGCGGGCAAACGCGTCCAAGTGATTCTTCTCGATACCCGTTCGTTTCGCGGCCCGCTGAAGCGGGAGCAGGCTCCGAGTAAGCGGCTCTTGGGCGGTCCCTACATTCCGAGTCAGGACGGGTCGTCCACGATGCTCGGCGAAGCACAATGGCGATGGTTCAAGGATCAACTCACCCAGCCGGCTGAACTGCGCATTGTCGTTAGCAGCATCCAGTTTGTCTCAGAGTTTTCCGGAGGGGAGGCGTGGGCGAATTTGCCGCATGAGAAGCAACGCATGCTCGAGGTTCTGCGGGATACGAATGCGAACGGAGTGATGTTTCTTAGCGGCGATCGCCATTGGTGTGAGCTTTCCCGGATGGAAGGACCGCTCGAATACCCACTTTATGATCTAACGGCGAGTTCGCTAACTGAGTTGCACGAGCGTGGCACGCCGACGGAGAACAAGTACCGCGCGCATCCCCTGACTTATCACGACGTAAATGTCGGACACATGCATATTGATTGGGGAGCATCCGATCCGCTGATCACGTTGAAGATCGTGGACGTCACCGGAAAGACCCGGATCGAGCATCGAATACAGCTCAGTGAATTGCAGCCCCGGCGGCGCTGAATTTAGGGCCTCTGTGGCGGGCCGCTCAAGACCCAAACCCGTTAAAATCCGCTCACACGTATCGTGACGGGTGGGTAGTGAGAACGAGATGCCGTTGGGCAGAGGACGAATCGAAAGGAGCGCCGAACGGAAGGGGAGCGCATCGATACCTTTAGTAATTTGTGTGTAGCTATTTATATACACGCGAACAGCGACCTCTCCCTTGGTTGGATCAAGAAACGTGAAAACTGGGAAAAAGTTCGCGCGTCAACTATTGTATAAAAATATGTTGCTGTTGATCTTACTAAAAAATCGGGGAGGAGTGGGGGTTTTTTAAGACGAGCTTCGAGATCGACGGAAGACGCTTCTAGAAAACTTTAGTCATTGATAGTCATAAACTAAGTAAAAGATGCGCATTTTCCCTAAGAAAAATCTTGATGCACGCCGCACGTGTTACATGGTCTCCATCCCGACAGTGCACTGGCCCCCGGAAACGGAGAGGCAAGCGGTACTGAAGGAGGCAAGAAGCTCGTTAGTTTGGATACCGCAGAAATGTGAAATCCGATACTCTAACGTTTTTTAAGCTGAAAGTTTCCCATCAAGGGAGCTCTTTGAAATTTACTTTGTGCGATTGATTGGGACCCCCAATCAACAATTCAAGAAGTCGGTTATGGGAGTAAAATCCTGTAGCTGCAAAAAGTAAGTAGTAGTTCATGAATCACTAGGTTTTTGAACTCTTTTCGGAGAGTTTGATCCTGGCTCAGAATGAACGCTGGCGGCGTGGTTAAGACATGCAAGTCGAACGGGACTTAATGAAGGGCAACCGGAGTTAAGTTCAGTGGCGAACGGGTGCGTAACACGTGAACAATTTACCTCGAAGTGGGGAATAGCTCGCCGAAAGGCGAATTAATACCGCATGTGGTGGTTTCTCGCATGAGAGATTAACTAAAGTCAGGGACCGCAAGGCCTGACGCTTTGAGAGGAGTTCGCGGCCTATCAGCTAGTTGGCGAGGTAACGGCTCACCAAGGCTAA
>CAYVDZ010000445.1:3636-5139 GCA_964450575.1 uncultured Opitutus sp. | reverse complement strand
CATGCTGGTCGACGTCCCGCGGCTGATGACGGCCTACTACACACGGCGGCCCGATGCCTCGGTGCCCGAGCAGCAGGTGGCCTTCGGCACCTCGGGCCATCGCGGCTCAGCGTTCGATTGCGCCTTCAACGAGGACCACATCCTGGCCCCTAGAGCACATGATTCCAGACCTGACCTCATTCTCTTCCGCAGGGCGTTGGCCCGTTCGTTGCCGATCTGCATCAGGAGTTCGTTGACCTCGGCCAAGCCATTTCGCGAAGCCGATGCGGCGACGATGGAACCGTCGTGGGTCCGCGCACCTGCGAAGTGGAGGGAGAGGAGTCGACCGTGCACCCGAACCGTGATGCGCCAGTCGTACGCGGGTTCGCGGGTTCGCAACTATTCGAGGAAGTGCGCGGCCTTTTCGCGCGCCGCCGGGTCGACGGTGTCCTCGAGGCGGACGTCGGGAGCGACGCTTGCTCCCATGTCGAAGTCGTCGCGCAGCACGCGGACGACGCGTGCGTCGCGATCGCACAGGACGGCGACGTCGCGCGCCTCCGGGTGCTCGGTCATGCGGATCGTTCCGCCACCAGTCGCGCGGCCAGCTCGATCGCGTTCTGGGCGTCACCGGCGGAACCGAGCCAGATCTCCTCCGGTCGATCGAGCGGGCTGATCACTTCCATGCGCAGGTATCCGAGCGCACCGTCGACCAGGTGTTGGCTGTCGCGAAACGCGGCCTTGACCTCGTCGCCCATGGCGTTGGCGATGACGAACCGGCTGAGGGCGACGAAGCCCGGGGCGGATTCGACCGAGGCGGTCTGGCCCGTTGGCTGTTCGCTCCGATCAGTTTGATTCATCGTGGTGGCACAGGGCATGAGACACACCGGCACAGGAAGCTAACCTCGAAGTCTACCCAGTATCATTATCGGGAAACGCCGAGTTCCGCACTTGCGGAATCCTACGCGCTTGATTGCACGGGGATGGGCGACTGCGCGCATCGACGAGGGGAGGTGCTGGTCCGAGCGTGGGCCCCGTCGCTTTGCTACGGTCGCCGGCATCGTCGATTTTTGAATGAGCATTCCAGACCCGCTCGGCCGGGCGTGTCCACGGGACGCCTCGGCCGATCATTCGGAAGCTCACTCACGTGCCTTGGCCTTACAATTGGCGACAAGCCGGGGTACGGGTGATGACTGCGAGGCAGGTCGGCTCTTGAACATACGGACCACACTACCTTTCCACTGGTGCAGCGATCGGCGATCCGTCGCCGCTGAACCGGAGCGTCGGGTGAACGACTCCACAGTAGTGGAGAAATGGCGGCGATGAAACACATTGAGATGAGACGCATTGCGAAGTGGGGGGTGGTGGCTACGATCATCGCGATTGGAGCGATTCAGCTTGTGCCGGTGGATCGAACGAACCCTCCGGTTGAAACCGAGGTTCCTGCCGATGCGGAGGCGGGGGCCGTACTGCGGCGAGCCTGCTACGACTGTCACTCGAATGAGACCGTGTGGCCCTGGTACAGTC
>CAYVDZ010000445.1:909-3626 GCA_964450575.1 uncultured Opitutus sp. | reverse complement strand
CGGATCGCTCCGGTCTCGTGGCTGGTCGCGCGTGACGTACGCGAAGGTCGCGAGGAACTGAACCTCTCGACGTGGAATCGCTACACCACAAAGCAGCAGATCAAGAAGTTGAAGGAGAGCTGGGAGGAGGTCGCGGAGGGCGAGATGCCACCGTGGCTGTATCTTCCTCCTCATCCGGACGCACGACTTTCGGCAGGGGATCGGGAGGTCCTGCGCGCATGGTCACGATCCCTGAGCGTCCGGGACACAGATGGGCGGTGAGCCGACCGGATGAGCGCCGGGCAGCAAGCCGACGATGCTAACCGTCACTATCGGTGCCCACGGATTGATGGCATGGCGTTCGGCGTCGCCATCAACTTGCTGCCACGAGGAGCCGCCGAATGAGACATACCGAAAGCCATAGAACCTACCGTACCGGCTGGCTTCGTGCGGCAGTTCTTGGCGCGAATGACGGAATCGTCTCGACCGCGAGTCTCGTGTTGGGCGTTGCGGCAGCAGGAGCTGGTTCCCAGGACATTTTACTCGCAGGCGTAGCCGGCCTCGTCGCAGGAGCTATGTCGATGGCTGCCGGCGAGTATGTCTCGGTCAGTTCGCAGGCCGATACCGAACGCGCCGATCTCGCCCGGGAACGTGAAGAACTCGCCACCGGTCCCGAGCACGAGCAGGCAGAGCTGACGGCGATCTACGTCAAGCGCGGGTTGGATATGGCGCTAGCCTCCAAAGTGGCTACCCAGCTGATGCAGAATGACGCGCTGGGAGCACATGCACGTGATGAGCTGGGCATTTCGGACACCTTGGCTGCTCGGCCCGTTCAGGCAGCACTTGCTTCCGCCGGCACGTTCGCGGTGGGCGGAGCACTTCCGCTTCTGATCGTCTTTCTGTTTCCCGTTGCCGGACTCATGTGGGCTGTCTCCGGCAGTTCGCTCGTATTCCTTGCGCTGTTGGGTTCCCTGTCGGCGCGCACGGGCGGCGCACCCATGATTCGAGCCACGACTCGCGTGACGTTCTGGGGCGCCGTAGCGATGGCGTTGACAGCCGGGGTGGGCGCGCTCTTTGGCGTGGCCGCGTGATGTCCGAAGCGCTTGCCCTGGACGCCGCGAACGTATTGCTCCGGCGGACAAATGTACGCACACGCAAGGACTCATCGACGTCGAGCGAAGATGCTGACGGGTCGTTCGGCCAACGACAGGATGGCTTGCAAGAATGCTTGCTTGGTTCCTCGAAATCGCATGACGGATGTCTGTATAGCCTCCTCTCCCGCATCCCCGCGGGCGAGGATTGAGGTGAGGGTTCCATTCGATTTGCCTTGCGAGACAAGACGATTCCATTCTCCGGGACCCTCACTGCCGCCCTCTCCCGGCTTCCCGACAAAGAAATCGTGTGACTGAACCCCTCTCGCCCGGGGGGCGGTTTGAGGAAACGGGCGGCATGGAGTAGAGAGAACCATAGGGGCTATGGGTTGGCTAATCGGATTGGCTTGGGCGTTGGGTCTGGTGATCGTTAGCGGAACGATCCTTCCTCTTATCAATTCCAATAACTGGTGGATTCGAATCTTCGATTTCCCCCGTTTTCAGTTCGCTATTTTGGGTTCCATCGTCACGGCTTTCGGACTCGTGATGTGGCGACATGCCCCGTGGTCCAGTCGAGTCGGATTGATGGTGTTGGTCGGCGCTGTGATCACGCAATTTGTTCAAATTTACTCTTATACGCCATTTAAAAAAGTACAAACGAGGGTAGCAACGAGTTCCCGGCCCGCATCGGAAATTTCGCTGCTGACCGCGAACGTGCTGCAGGACAATCGCGACGCCACCCGGTTGCTGCAGTTGATCCGAGACCGGGATCCCGACTTTGTTTTGCTGATAGAAACGGATCCATGGTGGATCGATCAGGTCTCTTCCATCGAGGCGCGCTATCCGCACGCTCTGAAATATCCGCTGACCAATTATTACGGAATGGTTCTTTACTCGAAGCTGCCGCTCCATGACCCGGAGATTCAATTTCTCGTCAAAAAAGATATTCCTTCGATGCGCGCGGAAGTTGAACTGCGAGATGGCCGACGCATTTATCTTTACGGGGCGCATCCCGAGCCGCCCGGCAGCCTGAAACCGAATGGAGGGATTCGCGGGACGGCCCCGCGTGACGTGGAGTTGGTTCTGATCGCGAGGCAAACGGCGGGACAGCCCGGCCCCGCGATCATTGCCGGCGATTTCAATGATGTCGCCTGGTCGCACACCACCCGGTTATTCCAGCGGCTGGGCAAGCTGCTTGATCCGCGGGTGGGGCGTGGCTTTTACAGCACCTTTCACGCGCAGCGCCCACTCCTCCGTTTTCCGCTGGACCATCTTTTTCACACGTAAACCTTTTTTCTCGTGGATTTCGAACGGCTCCCCGATATCGGTTCGGACCATTTCCCGATTTACGCCAAGCTCCAATTAAGAGAGGCGGCAGCCCGTGTGCAACAGGCGCCCGCATCACCGCCTGAAGATCCGAACGAGGCGCAGGAGATCATCGATGACCGCAAAGACGAGTAATCGAAGTCGGGAATGCGTGGTTTCAATATCGGCAAGCGCATACGGCGCCATCTCCATTTCGGCGACATTCTTGACGCAGCTCGAGGCGGAGCGCTTCATCGTCTGGAACCGTTCCGGCGCGATCATGGCGTTCAACGCGTTTGTCTCATCGAGTGCCTTGATGCGGGCAGCTTTAAAGCCGGAGCT
>CAYVDZ010000445.1:325-899 GCA_964450575.1 uncultured Opitutus sp. | reverse complement strand
GCGATAAGGATGCGCGTGAGACCCTCTTGCTGGAGCGCAAGGCCCTGCACTTTCAACGGCACAGAGGATGTGAGGAGGCGACGACGAGAGACACCCACGCTGCGACGCCCAGGGGGCCGGCAAGTGGGTGTCCTTCGTCCGTGCCCTGCACGGCGCCACGATCTGGTTCTGGCACGACGCATCGCGCCCCTACATGCTGGCGGTGGACCACCGCTGGTGGCATGCGATCGAGCATGCCTGATTTTTGCTGAGCGCCGGGCTGTTCTGGTGGGCCGTGTTGTTCCCGAGTCCGCCCAATCGTGGGCGGGCCCTGCTCGCCCTGTTGATCACGCTGATGCACACCGGGCTGCTCGGCGCCCTGCTGACCTTCGCCAAGTCGCCCTCTTATGGAGACGCACCGATCTCGGCGACCAGCAAATGGCAGCCCTGATCATGTGGGTGCCCGGCGGGCGCCGGCTTGTCTATCCCTACGGGCTTCCGATCGTGACAGCTGGAAAATCCCGCAACGCGTGCGCAGCATTTGGTTTTGAATACAGTAACCTATCAATTTTGGAGGGTATGCATGTTTTTCCAT
>CAYVDZ010000445.1:0-315 GCA_964450575.1 uncultured Opitutus sp. | reverse complement strand
CCATCGTTTGAAGACACCGGGGCTCGGGCAAAACTCCTACGTTCTGGGGTGCGGGGACGGGCTCGCCGTCGTGATCGACCCGCGCCGCGACGTTGACGAATATCTGCGTATGGCCCGGGTAAATGGCCTCTCCATCGCCTATGTGCTGGAGACGCATCGGCAGGAAGATTTCGAGTTCGGTTCGAGTACGCTGGCGCAGATGACCGGCGCGAAGATCGTCGGCGGCAGCCATGCGCTGTTCGGCCAGACGGATGTGCAACTCGGGGACGATGAGGCGCTGACGGTGGGGACAACCCGATTCGTCGCGCTGGAGAC
>CAYVDZ010000444.1:0-5140 GCA_964450575.1 uncultured Opitutus sp. | reverse complement strand
GCCCGCGGCTTTTGGGAAAGTGAGTCGCATGGTCGTCCCGCGGATTCCGTCGCTCTCGATTTCGACTTCACCGCCGTGCCGTTGCACAATGCCGTAAACCATCGCGAGTCCAAGGCCCGTGCCGCGTTCGCCTTTGGTCGTGAAGAAGGGTTCCATGCAGCGTCGCTGGGTCTCCTCGCTCATTCCCGTTCCGCTGTCGGCGACCTCGATGGCCGCGCGAGGTTCGCCGGCGCCAGCTCCCGCGGCCGGCGGAGCCACCAATCGGGTCCGCAAGGTCAATCCGCCGCCCCGCGGCATCGCGTCGATCGCGTTAAAAACAAGATTGATCAGCGCTTCGCGAATCTCGCTCTCGATTCCGAGAATGGGCGGCAGTTCCATCGCGAGTTCCTCGCACCGGTCAATGACCACTCCGTGTTGCTGCGGCATGTCGAACCAGCGCGCGCGGGTCAGGTCCACCACATGGCTGATGACAGCGTTGAGATCGACCGGGACAAGCGAAAGCTGCGGCCCCCGCTTCCGATAAAACTCACGCATGCGCGCAACCGTGTCGGCAACATCCTCCACCGCACGCTGGACGATGGTGAGCCACTCGCGCGCACGGGGTGAAAGGTTGGTTTCACTTTCCAACATGGACTCCAGGTAAAGTGACACGGGCGAGATGGCGTTGTTGATATCGTGTGCGATCCCACTGGCCATCTGCCCCAAGGCACGCAGCCGCTCCTGCTGCATCACGGCTTGCTGCGTTTGGCGCAGATCATCGTACGCTCGCTGCAAGGCGGCGTAGAGCTGCGCCTGATGCGTCGCGAGGGCGACATGCTCGCTCAGCTGCTGCAGAAATTCGCAATCCGGACTGGAGAAACTCTCGGGCTTGCGCCGGGCGACGATGAGCACGCCAAACACGCGATTCTCGACCAGAAGAGGAGCGGCGACGAACGCCTGCAAACCTCCGGCCGCGAGTCGCTCCGGAAACGGCATGCGGAGGGCCGTGATCTCAGGCTCGTAGACCAATTCGCCACTCACGCAGCGACCCAGACCGTTGGCATCAATGGGGACGATCGCCTGCTCGATGAGGCCGAGTTGTTTTCCCATCGGCAGGCTGCGCTCGCCCACGCTCGCTACGGTGACGTTGCCCTGGGCGGGATCGTAAAGACACACGCAGCAGAAATCCACGGCCATGTGGTCTTCGAGACTGCGAAGCACTGCTCGAAAAATACTCGCGACGTCCTGGCGTTCGCCGATGGCACGGGTAATCTCGTTGAGCTGGGCCAGCCGCGACGCTTGGGCGGTGACGCGACTCTCCGCGAGTTTGCGTTCCACGATCTCGGCGCGGAGATGTTCGTTCGCGGAGTTCAAGGCGCTTTCGCGTTCCTGAATACCATTGAGCATTTGGTTGAATGCCGTGGTTAGCACGCCGATCTCGCCCCCGCTGCCATCCGCCGCGCGGACCGAATAATCTTTTCTTTCGGCGATGGTCTTGGCGGTGCTGGCGAGTCCGAGAATGGGGCCGGTAATGGGACGCTGGAGCCAGGCGGTGAGGGGAACGGCAACCCAAAACGACGCGAACGCAATGAGAGCGTTGATTCCGGCAAAGACCAGGAGGCGGTTCCTTACACCCGCCAGTCCGATGCGGAGGTAAATCGTGCCGACGCGTCGCTCGTTCAAGACGACCGGGCGGAAGATGTGCAGTGCACCGTCATCAAACCGGGCGCCGTCCGGGCCCGGGGTTTTCGTGAAGTCATGGTGTACGCCCGGGCGTTGATAGTGGACGAACAAGGCGCCCTTTTCGTTGTAGAGCGCGGCTCCGAGCACATGCGGTTCGGAGTGGAGTGCGGCAAGCATCGCTCGACCGGCGACGTCGTCGTTGAACGCGAGGGTGGCATTCGAGTTTGTGCCGACCACGTCGGCCAGGACGGTGGCTTCCCGGGCGAGGGCGCGACGGAAGTCGAAGAATTCATACAGCGCCATGGCGCTACCTGCCACGAGTAAAACGGCGCCGCACACAAACAGCACGGTCCACGTGAGTTTTTGCCGGATCGGAAGGTTATCGAGGCGCTTCATGCGTCACTCCTTCTGCCCGCTGGGCGACCCGATGATGCGAGCGAGATTGAGCAACTGCGCGCTCATCTTGAGGTCGTGGCGCCGGGCGGCGCTGAGATTGATCTCGAACCTGATTTTCCGCCCCTCAAAAAAGAAATTGATCACTCCCGCCCCGCTCGGCAAATCCGGGCACTTCGCTGACGGTCAGGACGGGTCTGGTACTGAAGGCCCGTAGAACCGTGTCGACGTGCTGGCGCTCCGAAGGGCTGACGAAAACCAAGTGACACTGCTGGAGGTCTTGCCAGTGATGCGATCGGATGACATGAAGCGGACGCTTGTGGACCGTCTCTCCATTGATGACCGCTTCGAGGGCAGGACCAAACGGATCGTAGCCCAGTACTCCAATGAGGATGGGCGAGTCCGGCCTCGCAAAGGTCGCTGCCGGCCATTGCACGAACTGAATGAAATTGAAGAGGAAAATGGCTTTAACCTGATACTCGTGCGACGGGAGGCTGGCGCCGCAGTTTACCGGATTTGAAAATAGGACCAGACAGAGCCCAGCGAGGCTGCGCCAGCGCAAACGAGTCGAGGTGCCGGGATGCCGAACAAAGGGGGAGACAGGCATTAACAGGCCCATGGCACGCTCCCGTTGAGGCCATCTTGGGTTTTTCGGCGAGCCCCGGGGCACCGATGACTCGAAGCACGCGCGCCCTGTTGACTCGTCGTGCGGTCAGGCCTGCTTCGATCCGCCTGGGAGGCGCCGGGCGACTGTCGGGCGGGACCATGTCCTTGGGGTGCGGTTGCGTCATGCTGGACTGGATACCGCGATGAGGAGCGTTAATGGACCTCCGGATTGCCCTGCTTCGCGCGGAGGAAACGTGACGACAGTGGGCCCGCCATGCGATCGACGCGAACTCATGGTCGGAACGTCGCAGTAGAGCGCCATGGAAAGGGCATCGGACGGGGGAACGGTAAAATCAGAGGTGGATCCGTGCGGTTAAAGGGCCAGAGGTGCTTTCACCTTCAGTCAGGTGAAGCTTGGACCGCTCGACGGCGGGAGAGTGCCTGCGGGAGCCTCTGATCTGTGCTACCGGGGAAGCCCTGAGCCTAAATTCAGCAGTTTATTTAACCACGGATTCAAGACATCCTGATCCGAACGGGAATATCGTGATACCATGGCGGCGCTCGCGCCAGATGGAATGCGCCCCAACGGGGCGTGAAATGACAGCCCAGGGCGAAGCTCTGGGTATCCATCGGTCGTATACGAAAGCCCTGAAGGGGCGCGACATCGTCCCATTAACCCGCAAGGTGAAGCGCTCGAAATGCAGAATGCCTTGGTATTCGCGGTCTATCTGTGAAATCGGTGGACCCAACTGCGTTTTGAAGGATGATAGGTGTGAAATTTCCGGGCTGGGTGCCTCTTCATTCGTAATCCTCTGGATCCGTGCTCATCGGTGTAATCTGTGGATAAAAGAAACTGCCGAATTTAGAGTAAATGCTTCTTATCGGTGGGCTCCGCTGGAGCCCAGTTGGGCCGCCGCGGCGGTTCCACCCTTGGTCATAAAAAAGGCGACGTGGCGTGCGGACGCCACGTCGCCGGAATTTGGATACGCTTAACCTAGCGGCGGAACATTTCGTGGTCGCGACGACCGCTGCTCAGGATGTAAGCCGTGAGGTCCAGAATCTCCGTCTCGTTCATCATCCCCAGCAGCATGGGCGGCATCGGTGAAACCGTCGATGGTTCGATGCTCTTCACTTCCTTGCGATCCACGTTCACCCGTTGATTCGGATCGGACAAATCGGTGTTGATCGTCACCGAGTCGCCACTGAGATTAACGACCGATCCCACGACCGTGGAGCCGTCGTTCTTGGTGAGCACGGAGGGTACGAACTGCTCGTTGATCTCCTTGCTGGGATTGATGATCTGGTCGAGCAAGTCGCGGGGGCTGTAGCGCCCGCCCGAACCGGTGAGGTCCGGGCCCGTCATGCCGCCTTCGTTGCCGAAGCGGTGACAGGCGAAACAGGCGCCGGCGCCAAACATCTTTCGTCCGTTTTCAAAGTTGCGGTTCTTCAAGCCGCTGCTGGCGGCGTTGGCGAGCTCGTCGAGGGTCCAGTTCTTGAACTGGCGACCGGCAAAGACATCGCCGAAGTTTTGAATGGCGCTCTTGGCCTCAGGCTTCTTTTCCAGCACGGGTGCAAGCGCGATCTGCTCTTCGGGAGTGAGCGTGGCCAGCGCATCCGTGCGGATAAAGCCGATGAAATTGGTGAAGCTCATGCCACCTTTGAAGTTGGCCGCTCGATTGAACCATTCGAAGTAGGCGGCGCGCGTGGCGGGCGTCCAACCGGTCTTCAGCATGCGCAGCGAGCGGGCGTATTCGATCTGTTCCTCCTGCGTGGCAGCGTCAGCCATCACGGCCAGCGTTTTGGCGGCGATGGTGGGCGATTGCAGGCCGACGAGCGTTTCGACGAGCAGCCAGTTCAACTCCGGGGTGGCGGGAAACAGGGGATCGAGTTTCGCGATCAGGCGTTGGTTTTCCGCCGCGGAGAAAGGTCCGAAGCGGTGCAGGACGATCTGAACCGCGCGCACGAAGGTGAGCCTCCGATTCGCATCGAGGGCTTTCCAATCCGTTTTTACCAGAGCGTCGACCAGCTTCCGCCCGAGTTCCGTATTCACTGGGGCAGTACCCTCGGTGCGATGCGGCGGGCTGACCCCACCGGCGCGGGCGAGACCGAGGAGCGCTTCGACGCGAAGGGATGAATTCGGTTCCGTCAGGGCGCGTTCAGACCAGTGGCTGACCGGCACATGCTCGATGGCGGTGCGGGCGGCCCAACGAATGAAACGGTCGGAATCGTTGAGGTGTGGCCAAGCCACCGCGACCGCGCGAGGATCGGTCTTGCCGTGGAAGGCCTCCAATTGGTGCCGCAGCGTGCGGGCCTGGCTGGGCTGCCGCGTTTCGGCGACAGGGGCCGTGGATTCCGTGCCGGTGTAGGTGACGCGATAAAGTCCCGACTGCACGCGGCGTCCGCCGATCGCGAAGTACATGGCGCCATCGGGATGGATCACGGCATCAGTCAAGGGCAGGGGAGCGCCCGAAATAAATTC
>CAYVDZ010000443.1:2056-5156 GCA_964450575.1 uncultured Opitutus sp. | reverse complement strand
CCAGCGGGGCCGCCGCGCAGGCGACGTAGGCCAGAGTGGCGAGGCGGGATAGTTGCGGGCCGCGCGAGTCGAAACGGGCCGGAGGAATGGCGGCTGGACGATGAAACGGCACGAACAGTCAGTGGAGTTTACGGGCTGAAAGCATCAGAAGTGGCCGCCGAAGGGGTTGGAATCGGCTGCGGGTGGCACGTATCGATGGAGCGGAGTGCTGGCGGGAGACAATCGGAGTTACCTGACATTTTTGTCAGGTTGGCCGTCCGGATGATCGCGGTTCGCAAGGCGCCGGATCCGGAGGGGCTTTCCTTGCGCCCGGGCGGTGAACAATCTTTCCGGTTTTTCCATTACGGAACGCGGGGAGCGTCCTTCAAACGACCGTTTTCATCCCGCATGTATCCATCAAGGCGCTCAAGCGGCACGGTTTTAAATCATTCGCTGATCCGACCACGCTCCGGTTCGTTTCGCACGTCACCGATTCGCGTACACGCTCCGGAGCCCTCCATCCCTTTGCTCATGTTCCCCTCCGACGTATCCGCGTCTCCCGCGTCGGAAAGATAGTGGTTGCCCATCATGCAGCACCCATTCGCCTGATAATGGTAGCCACGTCTTGCCCGTGGCCACCGGTTCGAACGATTTCCCGCGACGATTCTCGGGTGAAAAGCCCCATGGCCAAGAAAGTTTTATCAAATCAAGAAATGGAATTGCCGGAGAGCTTCCCAACCTTCAACTAGGGTGAACCCCTCAATGAAGTTGCTCCCTCTGTCTTCTCAGCGTTCGTGGCTGGAACGGGTGTCGCTCACCCTGGCTGGAATTCTAGTGATGATCGGCGGGATGACCCTGCTCGGATGGCTGTTTTCCCTTGATGAGCTTACCTTGCCCATCGCCGGTTTTGCTCCGATGAAAGCGAATTGCGCGATCGGGATCGCGGTGCTTGGAGCGGTCCTAATCGCAGTCGACTCGGGTCGGCCTCGAGCCGCCCTCGCCGCTCTTTTCCCAGCCCTGATCAGTGCGATGAGCTTGGGTCAGGACTTCCTAGGTCGCGACTTCCAGGTCGATCAGCTCGTGGCCGACGATCATCTCCGCCTGTTCACCGCCCATCCGGGCCGCATGGCGGTGGTAATCGCAAGTTGTCTCGGCCTTGCCAGCTTGATCACGGCGTGGCGCGCCTCCCGGTGGGGCAGCCGTTTCCGCCGTCTCGCTGAAGCCATCTCCGGATCTTTCATTGCCTCCGTCGGATTCTCCACCCTGGTGGGTTATCGCACCGGACTCGAGATTGTGACCACGTGGGGATCAGCCACCGCGACCCCTCCCTTGGCGGCCTTCGCCCTCATTGTTCTCGGTGCTGCGTTGGTGCTGCTGGCCTGGCGCGAAAGCGTGCAAGACAAAGGCGACGCCCCGGCGTGGGCTCCGATTCCAGCAATCATTGGCGGTCTCACCCTTTCCGCGGTTTTTTTTCTGGGACTGCGGGCGCGCGAACAGGCCGCGAGCACCACCGCTACGACCGCGATGGCGGATACGTTCGCCGCCGTAATCCGCGAGGCGCTCAATCACCAGACAAGTGAATACGAACGCATGGCCCGGCGCTGGAGTGATAGTCCGCTCGGATTGACTGATTCATTCAAGGAATGGCAAACCGACGCGAACCGTCCGACGCGTGAGCTCGCTGAACTTGGAAGTACTTCGATCGCATTTATCGACCTTGCTTATCGGACCGTCTGGCAGTGGCCCGACGGTGCCGACCCCACATCGGTCCAGCTCGACCACCGCGCAGGGGAGGAACGTCGCAAGGCGCTCGAACAATCCCTGCGCACCGGCGCGCCCGCGATATCCTCGATCACGCCCATCGGCGCCAGCCCCGCGCCCGGAGAACGCGGGGCCGTCATCTACGTCCCCGTGATTCGCTCCGGACGAACGGCGGGATTCCTCGCCGCCGAGTTTGGTTATCGAACGCTGTTTCAACACCTCGTGCAGCGACGCCTTAAACTTACCGGCGACTACCATTTCACCGCCACCGTGAACGGGCAGCCGGTGTACTCGGCGGGCACGGCGCCGGCAGCGCGCGCCCGCGCACTCAAGGTGGAGAAGACCTATCTGATCGCCGATCATCGTATCCGCATTTCCCTGACACCCACGGCGGATCGCCTGGCGGCAGAGCGCAACTACCTCCCGGAACTAGCCTTGGGGGCGGGATTTGGTTTCACCGTGCTACTGGGCCTGAGTGTGCATCTTGCCCGTCGCGCCCGCACCGGACAGCGCGCGGCGGAACTATCCCACGCGAAGCTCTACGCGGAAAACGAAGAGCGCCGGCAGATTGAAGAACGGCTTAAGGTATCCGATGAACGGTTACGCCTCGCGCTCGACTCGACCCAAATCGGAATATTCGAGTGGAACGTCGCCGCCGGCCACATCTACTTCAGCCCGGGACTCTGGGCGATGCTCGGCTATGACTACGGCCGCATGCCGGACACGGTCGAGGCGTGGCAATCCCTGATTCATCCCGACGACCTCGCACGGTACCGGGCTGGAGTGGACTCACAACTCAACGGCGGCGCCTCGTTCATCGATCCTGAATACCGCGTCCGCGCGCACAATGGCCAATGGCGTTGGGTTTACACGCGGGCCAAATCCGTTCCCACCCGCGTCGATGGCCGACCGACCTTGATTGTCGGCACGGTACAGGATGTCACCGCGCGCCGCGAAGCCGAACACGCTTTGCGGGCCAGCCAGGCGGAGGCACGTAAACTGTCGCTGGTCGCCGCCAAGACCGACAACCCGGTTCTGATTGGCTCGCCCGACGGATGCATCGAGTGGGTAAACGAAGCGTTTTCCCGGGTGATGGAATACAGCCTCGATGAGGCCGTAGGCAGGAATCCAGCGCATTTGCTGGTCGGCCCCGGCACCGATCGGCGAACGGTCCGACGTATCCGCGCCGCCCTTTCACGGGGCCAGGGAATCAGCACGGATGTCGTCAACTATTCGAAGTCCGAGGCAGAGGCTCGCGAGACCGTATCGCTCGTCGAAGCCTGCGGCGTGCCCGCGCTTTTATGCAAGGCCACGGTTGCCGACGACGCCCAAGTGAAACAGATGATCGCGTGGACGAAGG
>CAYVDZ010000443.1:0-2046 GCA_964450575.1 uncultured Opitutus sp. | reverse complement strand
CTCCACGTCGAGATTCAGCCGGGGCACGGCGTCGAGGGTCGTTTGGAAAATTGCATCGCGGTGCAAACCGACATCACCGCGCGGGTTGAAACCGAGCTGCAGCTGCGCCGCGCCAAGGCCGAAGCCGACGCCGCGTCGCGGGCGAAGAGCGAGTTCCTGGCCTCGATGTCGCACGAAATTAGGACCCCGATGAATGGCGTGATCGGCATGACCAGCCTGATCCTGGAAACCCCGCTCTCGGGCGAGCAACGGGATTGCGTGAACACGATCCGCACTTCCGGGGAAGCTCTGCTGCTGATCATCAATGACATTCTCGATTTCTCCAAAATCGAGTCCGGCAAGATGGACCTCGAGCAGGCGCCCTTCGATCTGTCGCTCTGCATCGAAGAAGCGCTCGACCTGTTCGCGCTGCAGGCGTCCTCGAAGCGTCTTGAAATTGGCTACCATATCGAGCCGGACGTGCCATCCTGGATCGTGGGCGACGTTACCCGTGTCCGCCAGGTGATGGTCAACCTGCTCAACAATGGGATCAAGTTCACGCCCAGTGGAAGTATCTCGATCGAGGTTCGAACCCTACCCGCCCCCATGCCGTTCCTCTTCCCGATGAATGAGCCGCGCGACCTTGAGAGCGTGATGCTTGAGTTCACGGTTCGCGATACCGGCATCGGGATTCCACCGGATCGACTCAATCGCCTGTTTCAAGCGTTCAGCCAGGTGGATTCGTCCACCACCCGGAAGTACGGCGGCACCGGTCTGGGTCTTGCCATCTCCCGGCAGCTTTGCGAGCTCATGGGTGGCAGTATCCGCGCAGAAAGTACGGGGGCGGGTGGAGCGACATTTGTCTTCACGATTCGTACGAGGCCGGCCCCGGACCAATTCGAAACCGCGCCCTCCGCGCCCGTCGCCCTCCGCGCCGGCGGCTGGGTGCTCTGTGTCGAAGATCATCCGGTGACCCAGGCGTGGCTGCGGACGCTCTTTGCGCAGCTCGGGGTTGACTGCCAGATCGTCAAAGATGCGCGCCAGGCAGTAATCGCCGCCGACCGCGCCGGTCGTCCACCGGCCCTCCTCGTGATCGACGCCGGCGAATATGAGAGCCGCCCTCCCTTCGATGCCCTGGCAGGAATCGCCGGGCCCCGGCTGGTGTTGTTTCCCTTCGGCCAGAACGCCCCGCTGCCACCGTCCTTGGATTGGCCCTACGCCAGCACGTCCAAACCGATTCGCACCGGGGCCTTCCTCCAGGCGATCCACCGTATTTTTCAATCCCCGCTCCAGGATTTGGGCGGGAGTACACCACCGCTGGAGCGGCAAATCGCCGAGGAATATCCGCTCGAAGTCCTCCTCGCCGAAGACAACCGGGTGAACCAGAAAGTAGCGCTCCGCTTTCTCGAACGACTCGGCTATCGCGCCGAAGCCGTCGCCAATGGCCTCGAAGCGGTGACCGCGGTGGAGAACCGCCGCTACGATCTCATTTTGATGGATATCCAGATGCCGGAGATGGACGGCTATGAAGCCACCCGCCAGATCCGCGTCCGGCTCGCGCCCGGGCGACAGCCCAAGATTTTCGCGCTTACCGCCAACGCGTTGCCGGTCGACCGAGACCTGGCCGTGGCGGCCGGAATGGACGACCACCTTTCCAAACCCGTGAAAATGCACGAGATCTCCGCCGCCATTCGCCGGCATTTCACGCCCGCCACCGTCGTCGAACGGGAACGGCCGTGAGTCGAAACGCGCCACAGGCATTCCTGCCTGTTCTTAATCGAAAAGTCGCAGTCGCTACCAGTCCCGCCAAGCACAGACAGGAATGCCTGTCTCACCTCGAACCGCGGAGGATTCGTTGCTGCCACACGGCGATTTCAGCCGACCACCTGGCCTCGCCGACGAGATTAACGATTTCCCCGGGATCACGCTCGAGATCGAAAAACAACCACGGCGAGCCGTCCACGTTCAGCACCAGTTTACGCGCGGCGGTGCGAATTCCGCGCCAGACGCGATCGCACTGATCCGGCAGCGCCACGACCGACGGCATCGAAATAAGCTGGCCGTCCG
>CAYVDZ010000442.1:338-5156 GCA_964450575.1 uncultured Opitutus sp. | reverse complement strand
CCTCCGAGCAATGCTCCGGTCTTCGGCGATCTGCCCAATCCCTCGCGTTTCAATGACCTCTCGGCGCTCGATGCGCTCGCACAGGAATTGGCCGGCGGCGAAGGCGAGCCGCTCTGGCTCAACAAAATCTACGCGATGACGCTGGGCGAACTGAGCACGTTCTCCCGGGAACTCGGCTTGAAATTCGAGGGCGCGCCGGGCAAGCGGCAGTTGCTCACGGAGATTTTCAGGTTCGCGGCGGAGAAGAAGCGCCCGATCCGGGATCTCTGTTATATCGATCAAAACGATCGCGGCTCGTTCCTCGTGCATGCGCACGTGAATTACCGCCTGTATCCAGAAGATGCTTACTTGCCGGAAAGCCTGGTCAAACGCTACGGCTTGAAGCGCGGGCACAAGCTCGAAGTATTGATTCAGCCGCCGCAAGAGGGCGAACGCTGCCCGTCCGCCGTCCGGATCGAGTCCGTCATGGGCATGAAGCCCGAGGAAATCGCAAACATTATTCCGTTCGAGGAGTTGACGCCGTACTATCCGCTGAAGCGGATTCTCCTCGAGGCCGCAGACGTGGTAAAGGATGTCTCGATGCGTGTCGTCGATATCCTGACGCCGATCGGCTTCGGTCAGCGGGGTCTGATTGTCGCTCCGCCGCGCACCGGAAAGACGGTTTTGCTGCAGAACATCGCCAACTCGATCTCGGCGAATAGTCCGGACGTGAAGCTCATCCTATTGCTCATCGACGAGCGGCCGGAAGAGGTTACCGATTTCCGGCGTCACACCAAGGGGGAGGTGGTGTCCTCGACCTTCGATGAGACGCCCGAGTCTCATGTGCACTGCGCCGAGATGGTGATCGAGATTGCGCGTCGCCTGATTGAGCAGGGCGAACACGTGGTCATCCTGCTCGATTCGATCACGCGCCTTGCCCGAGCCTACAACGCGCTCGCGGGCAACCAGGGCAAGACGATGTCGGGTGGTCTCGAGTCCAACGCGCTGCAGAAGCCCAAACGCTTCTTCGGTTCGGCGCGTAATATTGAGGGTGGCGGCAGCCTCACGATCATTGCGAGTGCGCTGGTGGATACGGGGAGCCGGATGGATGAAATCATCTTTGAAGAGTTCAAGGGCACGGGTAACAGTGAGCTTCATCTCGATCGCGGCTTGGTGGAGCGCCGGATCTTCCCGGCGGTGAACATCGATCGCTCGGGGACCCGGAAAGAGGAGCTACTTTATCATCCGGACGAGTTGCAGCGCATCTTTGCGTTGCGGCGCGCGATGCAGGGCCTCGGTCCCATCGAGTCGATGGAGATGCTCATTACCCGGCTGAAGAAGACGAGGTCCAACGCTGAGTTCCTGCTCAGTCTGGCGCCGAAGTAAACGCCGCGGCGCTTTCCAATGAGTTCCCTTACCCCGCCCCTTGGTGCCAGTCCAGCTGACGATTTCGTCATCCAGCTGGCGCTGGACCGTGGGGTGCTGCTCCCGCCGCAAGTGGATGCAGCCCGGGCGATGCAAGCGGGGAGTAGTGTGAGCGTGATGGATACACTGCTGAAGCACGGGATCCTGGAGGCGCGGGGTATCGCGCAGCTTCTGGCGGCGGAGTATGGGATGGCGATGGCGCCTGATCTCACCCACCTGCGAATACCGGGAGACACGCTGGAGTTGGTGCCGAGGGAGCTTGCGGCCAAGCATCGGCTGCTGCCCCTCTCGCGCGAAGGCGGGCGGCTGCGGGTGGCTTTGGCGGATCCGCTGGATACGGATGGCATCGATGCGCTCGGTTACCTGGTGAAGATGCCGATCGAGACTGTGGTCGCGACGGCCGAAGAGATCACGGCCGCGATCGACCGGTTTTACGGCAAAGACGCGGCGTCGATCGATGATCTGCTCCAGAACCTTTCCGTGGGCGGGCCGCCGGCTTTGGAATCGGCCGGGGCGCCGGCTACGACCTCCGTCGTCGACGGGGCCAACGCCGAGTCGGATGCGCCGATCATCAAGCTCGTTCACCAACTCATTCTCGAGGCGATTCGGCGGCGGGCTTCGGATATTCATATTGAACCGCTCGAGAAGCGCCTGCGCGTTCGTTACCGGATTGACGGCGTGTTGATTGAAGTGGAGAACCCGCCCAAGCGACTACAGCTCTCGATTATTTCACGGCTGAAAATCATGGCGAATATCAGCATTGCCGAGAAACGGATTCCGCAAGACGGGCGGATTCAGATTAGTGCCGGTGGCAAACAGCTCGATCTCCGCGTGTCCTCGCTGCCGACGGCGCACGGCGAGAGTGTGGTCATGCGCATTCTCGACAAGGAAGGCCTGACGCTGGGTTTGCCGGAACTTGGGTTTCTCAGCGATGATGCGGCGACCTTCGAGCGCCTGATTACGCTGCCGGATGGGATTTTACTGGTCACTGGTCCGACGGGTTCCGGCAAGACTACGACGCTCTACGGGTGTTTGCATTACATTAATAAACCCGACCGGAAGATTATCACGGTCGAGGATCCGGTGGAGTATCAACTCAACGGCATCAACCAAGTCCCGGTGCGGCACGATGTCGGCATGACCTTCGCTTCGGCGTTGCGGGCGATGCTGCGACAGGCGCCGAATATCGTGATGGTGGGTGAAATTCGCGATTTGGAAACTGCGGAGATTGCGATCAACGCCTCGTTGACGGGGCACATGGTGTTCTCGACGTTACATACCAACGATGCGCCGGGTGCTGTGACCCGTCTGATCGATATTGGGGTGAAGCCGTTTTTGGTCTCCACCTCTTTGCGGGCCGTGATGGCGCAGCGGTTGGTGCGGAAAATCTGTCGCCGGTGCCAGCGGCCGTGTACGCCCGATTTGAACGAGCTGCGATCATTGAATATCAATCCCGCGCAGGCCATTCACGCCACGTTCGCGCGCGGCGAGGGTTGTGCGGAGTGCAATTCCACGGGTTATCGGGGGCGCCTGGGAATCTTCGAAATTCTCGTCGTGAACGAAGAAATTCAGAAAATGATTTATGAAAATGCGGGTACCACCCGTCTTCGCGACAAAGCAAGATCGCTTGGGATGAGGACGATGCGTGAAGATGGCGCCCGCAAAGTCACCGCCGGAATGACCACCATTGAGGAGGTCGTCTCGATCACCGTGGGCGATGCGAGCTGACGGCCCCAGCTTTATACGCGGCTATTCCAGCAGTACTTAAAGTCCAATCATGAGCTACGAAATGAACGATTTGCTCGACCTGATGGTCGACCAGGGAGCGTCCGATCTCCATATTCAGGTAGGCCAGCCGCCGACCCTTCGCCTGAGCGGGAGTATGACCCCCATCGATGGTCCGGCGCTCACTCCCGCTGAAACGGAGAAGCTCATGTTGGCGATCACGCCGGACGGGCACGTCAGCAACGTGAAGCTCAACGGGGGCGCCGATTTCGGCTTCGCCTTTGGCGACAAGGCGCGTTTCCGCGTCTCGGTGCTGAAGGCCAAGACGAACTACGGCCTCGTTCTGCGGCAGATCCCGTATAAAATGTTTGGTCTGCGCGATATTGGCCTGCCGGATAAGATCCGCGAGCTCCTCTACCGCCCGCGTGGCTTGATCCTGGTCACGGGCCCGACCGGTTCCGGCAAATCCACCACGCTCGCGTCGATGGTGAACTACATCAACGAATGCCGCGATGGTCATATCATTACGATCGAGGACCCGATTGAGTATTATCATAACCACAAACGCTGCGTGGTGACGCAACGCGAGGTGCACGTGGATGTGCCGAGTTTCTCCGAGGCGATTCGCCGCGCGCTGCGTCAGGATCCCGATGTGATCATGGTGGGTGAAATGCGGGATTTGGAGACGATCGAAGCGGCCATCAGCGCGGCCGAGACGGGCCATCTGGTGTTTGGCACGCTGCACACGAACAGCGCGGCCAAGACGGTGGATCGGATCGTCGATGCCTTTCCGGCGAATATGAAGGACATGATCCGGACGCAACTCGCGTCGTCGCTGGTGGCGGTCATTTCCCAGGTGCTATGCAAGAAAGTGGGGGGCGGTCGCATTGCCAGTTACGAGATCATGGTGAACACGACGTCGATCGGTTCGCTCATCCGCGAGAACAAGACTTTCCGCATAACGTCGGACATTCAGACCGGCGCCCACCTGGGTATGATCACGCTGGATACGCATTTGGTGAGCCTGGTGAATCGTGAACTGGTTTCTCCCGACGAAGCGCTGGAGAAGGCGCAGGACCCGAACGTCATGCGGGAGAAGTTCCAGCAGATGGGTATGCAGCTGAAAGCGGTGTAGACGCACGTTTTCAAACCGGACACCGCCCTATGTTCGCCAGTCAAAGTTCCGCGATCTACGACTTTCTACGGGAGCATCGGCTCATCGAGCCGGCGCAGCTGGATGAGGTCAATGAAGAGCACAAGGCGACGGGAAAGTCGCTGGCGGATGTGGTGCTTGATTTGGGATTGGTGGAGCGGAAGGACTTTCTGCAGCGAATCGCCGACCATTTAGGTTATGATTTCGTGGCGGAGTTTCCCGGGCAGTTTTCGGGCGAAGCGATTGCCGCGCTCACCGGAAAACTGGCGCGCGATTACGGTGTGATGCCGCTGCAGGCGGATGAACAGACCATCGATCTGCTCGTGGCGGATCCGTTCAACACGCAGGCGGTCGACGATCTCA
Organism: uncultured Opitutus sp.; assembly: GCA_964450575.1. Lineage (GTDB taxonomy): Bacteria > Verrucomicrobiota > Verrucomicrobiia > Opitutales > Opitutaceae > ER46. The sequence continues at coordinate 511 of CAYVDZ010000442.1, read as the reverse complement.
CGTTTGCGCTGAATCGCAGGGTGCGCTTGTTTTTTGCGGATCCTGACAAGGTGGATGTGCAGATCAAGCAGCACTATGGCGAAGACGAGGAGAGTATTGACGACCTGCTGGAGGAGATCAGTACGGGGAGGATCAACACCGGGAGCGAGGTGGCCGGCCGGGAGCTTTCGGAG
>CAYVDZ010000442.1:0-328 GCA_964450575.1 uncultured Opitutus sp. | reverse complement strand
CATCGAGTCGATGGCGGAGCAGACCCCGATCATCAAGTTCGTCAACCTGGTCATCGGCCAGGCCATTCGCGACAAGGCGAGTGATATCCATTTCGAGCCGTTCGAGCACGAGTTCAAGATCCGCTACCGGATCGATGGCGCGCTCTATGAGATGGCTCCTCCGCCCAAGCAACTCGCGCTACCGATTACCTCGCGCATCAAGGTGCTCGCGAGCCTCAACATCGCCGAGCGCCGCATCCCGCAGGATGGCCGCAGCAAGATCACGATTGGCGGCCGATCCGTCGATCTCCGGGTTTCCACGCTGCCGACCCAGTTTGGTGAGAGCGTG
>CAYVDZ010000441.1:0-5158 GCA_964450575.1 uncultured Opitutus sp. | reverse complement strand
CATTCATCTGGATCCTCCTGCAACCGGCGCCGAGTGGAGGCGGTTTCGTGATCGGGTTTGCCCTCGGGTTCGCCTTGATCGCGTTGTTCAAGCCGGTCTTGAAGAGTGATGATTATGTGCGGCGAGCGGTGGCGATGATTCGTTTCATCGGATTGTTTTCGCGCGAGTTTGTGCTGTCGTCGTGGCAGCTCGCGTACGCGGCGCTGTTTCGGCGGGCGGATTCGCTCACTCCACGGATAATTTCTTATGATACACGAGGGCTGACCCACTTCGAGGCCTTGCTGCTTTCGCACAGCATCTCCCTGACGCCGGGAACGACCACGATCGAGATCGCACCTGATCTCTCGAACTTCACGCTTCACGTTCTCGATTGTACCAGCGCGGATGCGGTCTGCGGGGGAATTGATCGCACGCTCAAACGCGGGATACTCGCCTTTACCCGATGATCGACGGCATTCTCACCCTCTCGTTTTTCGTGCTGGGCGTGGCAATGTTGCTGGGATTTTACCGGCTCGCCCGGGGGCCCACCGTGGTCGATCGCGTGCTCGCGTTCGATGGCGTGGTGCTTTGCGCGGTGAGCATGACGGTCCTGTTGTCGCGCCTCTGGGAGACGCCGCTCTATCTGGAGTTGATCCTGATTGTTTCCTCGCTGGGTTTTTTTGGAACCGTCGCGCTGGTGTTCTATCTCGACCGTACGATGCCGGACGACGGGCATGATGCCGGGGTGGAAACCGAGCAGGAACGGGAGGAGAAGTCATGACCACGCCAATGCTTCTTGTATCCGCTTTTCTGACACTCCTCGGAGCCATCGTGGTTTTGATGGCGATGATCGGGATGGTGCGCTTTCCCGATGTGTTTTGTCGCGCTCACGCCTTGGGCAAAGGGATGACGTTCGGGCTCTTCCTGCTCCTGGCCGGCTTGTGGATCGATCTTGGACGGGAAGCCGTGGGCCTGAAGATTGTCGCAGCGATTTTCTTCCAGTTCCTGACCCTGCCGGTCGCAAGTCACTTGTTGGCACGGCTGGCTTATCGCAAGCGAATGTTTCGCGTGGGGGTCACGGAAGTCGAACCACCCGCGGTCGAGAAGAAAACTCCGGGGCACTGAGCGCCGAAGGGGGAATCGGCGTTGCTCGGGGAGGCGAATTACCGCTCGAGCAGGACGCGCGCCTCGTCGGGAATGTCGATCGGGCTGGTGCCGACTTGCTTGATCGTGGTCGTGGTAAGCGTGCTCACGGTGGAGGTCTTGCGGCCGGTCGCCAGCACGCCGTCCAAGCGCAGCTGATACTGAGCCACCCGGCCATCCTTGAGCCAGAGTCGGAAGGATCCGCGGGTGGAAACGGGCGTGACCTCGACGTGACCGTCCCGGACAAGGAGAAGCGCCGCTCCCAATTCGGACAAGGTGCCGGTGATGACCTGGGCGCCAATCTGCAGTTCGACAAAGCTGCTGACGATGATCCCGAGTTCTTCGTGGGGCGGGGTCAGGCCGAGGTGGATGTCTCCCGGCAATCTCAATTCTCCATCATCGTGCGACCGCCAATTGCCGGACCGGGCGCTGGCCGGAACGGGTGCTCCGAGCGTCCCCATGCGCCCGGCGGGCCGCCCTCGTGCGAGCGCGAACGTGTCGACTTTCGGTCCCGGCCGGGCCCACGGTACCACGTCCATTGCCACCCAGCCTTCCGCCATCCGGAGAACGAACGTGTCGCCGAGGAACACGGCTTCAAGGTCCCCGCTGCCGCGTTGCCGCAGGCGTTGCGCAATCGCCCGCGTCATCGGCATCCTCACCCATGTAAAACCGTCCGGCTGGGTTCGTCCTTCCAAGGTGAACGTGGCGACCTCGGTTGAAATTGTGGTGATCCAACTGTAGTTGGGAGCCTCGGCCAAACGCATGGTTTGGAGGATGACATCATCGGTGGGGCTGGCGCGGACGAGGGTGGTCGCACTCGCCAGGGTCAACAGCAACAGGGCAGCGGATTTCATTTGAGGAAGAACTCTGACGCCGTCGCCCCCGTGTGGCGGAAAGTGCCACCCGGCAAGTTGAGAAGGATAACGTGAGGGGTTCGGCCGGCGGCAAACCGGACGAGACGCAGCGGAGTCCGTGTCGGGGTTTCAGGGCATCTGGCGCTGACTGGAAACGTACGAGGTGAACCGCGCGCGCAAATTTCTCCGCTATTCAGCGGCGGCCTGCTCATGGGTAGCGGGCGCACTCGCCCCGAGGCCACTTGAAAAACCCCACACCGGCACCGCTCCAAAATCCCTATTCGAACTTAGGAAGAACGTGGAGCGGCGCAGGGCGAGCGCTCGAGCGGTGGTTTTTCCTATTGCTGGGCGAGTTTCAGTCGCGCGGCGTCCGGCACGTCGACCTGCGTTGTACCGATTTTTTGGATATGGGTCGTGGCGGATTGTTGCACCAGGACCTGCGTGGCATTGCGGCTGCGCCCAATCTTCACCTGGAGGATACCTTCGAGTTTCAAGTGATAGTGTGAGACGATGCCGTTGCGCAGCCAGAGCTTGAAACTCCCGGCGGCTCTGATCGGTGTGATGTCATCCTGACCATCGCGAACGAGCAGAAGCTGGGCTCCGAGATCGGTGAGGGTGCCCGAGACAGTGTCGCCCTCGACGTGGAAGGTCTGGTGGCTGCTCACAATCACGCCGAGTTCCTCGTGTGGCAGGCTGACGGCCAGCTGGAGGTTGCTATAAGGTCGTCTTTTCTCCCCGGCACGGGCGGCGCGGACTTGCTGGCTGGGCGAATTATCAATAACACTTCCGGCTGTCGGAATCAGCCCGATGGAAGCTGCAGTGCGACCGAGCTGGCTCGTCGTTGAATCCATTGACTCGCGCAACTCATCAGGACGCTGCCAGCCGATGTCCGTGAGGAGCACACAGTCCACATTCCCGCGGAAGATCGTTTCGATCTGCGTATCGGTGACACTACGGCCCATTCTTCGCCGTACGCTGTTGATGATTGGCATCCGGGCCCGGGTGAAGCCGTTCCGATCGGTTTGGCCTTCGATGTCGTAGGTGCGGGCATCATCGACGATGGTCGACGTCCAACTATAGTTCGCTTCGTTCGAAAGGCGCACGCTCGCGACAATCGCATCCTCGACTGGACCACCAGAGGCGAGGGGAACGCCGAAAAAACAGCAAATGCAGACTGATTTCAGCTGCTTGATCACACTCCGCTTTGAATGGGATCGTACCCGTCCGAGACAAGGATAATTTATCAGCACTACGATCAGACGCTGCCTGACCCAGGAAAACGAGGATGCAACTCCAGTAGTTTCCCCGGACTTCCGCCGCTAGAGGTTACCGTTTTGGAATCGAAAATTTTATCACGGGCTCCGGGGCTGGGCTGGCTGGAGCGGGGCGCGGCGCGGGTACGATCCCGATGTCCTTTGCTGAACGCGTGGCTTCGGGAGGTGACGTTGCCGGCAGAGCGGCAAAGCCGCGCTCAATCAGTCCGGTTACGTAGAGGTCGCGCACCTTCTGTTGTGGGCTTCCCATCGTCACGACAATGACGCGGCGGCCACTGCGTTGGGCGGTGGCAGCTAGACAGAAGCCGGCGCCGTTGGTGAACCCGGTTTTCAATCCGTCCACGCCGTCGACGCGACCCAGAAGATTATTATGGTTCGTCATGGCCATGGCCTCCTTGCGTTTACCTTCACCGAACGGCCGGGTGCGGATCGCGCTGTATTTCAAGACGTCGGTGTTGATTACAAGATGCCGGCTGAGGCGGGCAAAGTCGCGCGGACTGGTGAGGTCGCCCCCGGCCGTTTTACGCGAGGCGGGAGGAAGTCCGTGAGGGGTGCGGAACGTGGTGTTGGTCATGCCGAGTTCGCGCGCTTTGGCATTCATCAATTCCAGGAAGCCGCTGATCGATCCACCCGCAGCACGAGCGAGGCTGTGGGCGGCGTCGTTGGCTGACTGGATCATCATCGCATAAATCAGTTCCTCGACCGTGAACGTTTCGCGCGGATCGAGGAAGACTTGCGTTCCGCCCATGCTGGCGTCTTCGCGGGTGATACGGACGGGAGTTTCCAGCGTGAGGACGCGCGCTTGAAGCTGATCGTAGACCACGGCGAAGGTCATGAGCTTCGTCATACTGGCGGGCGGGCTGATGATGTCGGCCCGGTCTTCGAAGAGCACGTTGCCGGTCGCTGCGTCCAGGACGATCGCGCCCTTGACCGCCGTCGGATCGGGTGCCGGCGTCGCGGGTGCTGGCCGGGTGGGACGCGCCCGAGTCTCCGCCGCCCCGGTGCCGAGCGGTGCGAGCGTCACGGTGGCGATGAGCAAAAGAAGACGCGAGAAAACCATTTCCGCGAAAAAGACGTTTTCCCGACCTCGCGCGAGGGGAATCGGTGGGCGGCTGCCGGAAAAGCGGAAAAGCGGAAATCTCGAAACGGGTAAAATTATAAAATTGGCAACGATGAAACGTTCGCGATGGGGAATTATATAACGTATATCTTCGCCTCGAATTGCTCCGTTTTCTTCTTTCTCCCCGTTTCTTCTTTTCCCTTTTTACCGGAAGTCATGCGACGCTTGAACCGGCAACGCGGCTTCCGTGAGGGCTTCAATGGTATCGGCCTTTACGTGAATCACGCCGTGGAGATTTTGCAGTTTACCGGTGATTTTTAGAGCCGGTTCCTGCGTGATCACCAAGCGTTTCGCTTCAAAGAGCTGGGGCAGGATAATCGCGTTGGCGATTCCGGTTTCGTCTTCGAGGCTGATGAAGACGAATCCTTTCGCGGTGCCCGGCCGCTGGCGGCAGATGACGGAGCCGGCAATGATCACGCGTTCTCCGTCGCGCCCCAATGGCAGGTCGGTCGCACGCCACGCCTCGGGCAGGCGGTCGCGAATCAACGCCATGGGATGCGTCCCCGCGGTAAGGGAGAGGCCGGTGAAGTCTGCCCGCAGCCGCTCGGCCAATGACATCGGGGCGAGCGGAGAGTTGCCGTCGTCGTCCGGCCATGGCGGTGCGCCAATTGTTCCCGCCGCTTCGTCCGTCGTGCCCGCAACGTGGAGAAATAAACTTTCGTGCTCCGACCACGCGGCTTCCACCTGCCAGAGCGCCGCGCGCCGATGAGATGCGAAGGCGTTCAACGCTCCCACCGCCGCCAGGGCCCGACGCTCGGCGGCGTTGAGCGATGTCCGTCGCAGGAAAT
>CAYVDZ010000440.1:0-5159 GCA_964450575.1 uncultured Opitutus sp. | reverse complement strand
GCGTGTGCGTGCAAGTCATGACGCGCACCCCGAAGAAGCCGAACTCCGCTATCCGTAAGGTGGCAAAGGTCCGTCTCACGAACGGCAGCGAGGTCATCTCCTATATTCCTGACGAAGGTCATAATCTCCAGGAGCATTCCATCGTTCTCGTTCGTGGTGGCCGCGTGAAGGATCTGCCTGGTGTACGATACCACATTGTCCGAGGCACTCTCGACGCCACTGGCGTGGAGAAGCGTCGTCGTTCGCGGTCCAAATACGGCGTCAAGCGCCCGAAGCCTGCCAAGTAAGTAACCGTATTCTCCAACCGATTTCGCCATGTCACGTCGTCACAGAGCTGAAAAGCGCCAGACCGTTCCCGATGCCCGGTACAGCAGCCCATTGGTTGCGCACCTCGTCAATGTAATCATGAAGAGCGGCAAGAAGAACCTTGCTCAGCGCATCGTTTATGGCGCCTTCGAGAAAGTCTCTGAGAAACTCGAAAAGGGTGATCCGGTTGATCTGATGTTGGGGGCGCTCGAAAACGCGCGGCCCCGCCTTGAGGTTAAGAGCCGCCGCGTTGGTGGCGCCACCTATCAAGTGCCCGTCGAGATCTCGTTTGAACGTCAGGAATCCCTCGCCTTGCGTTGGATCGTTACGGCCGCATCCGGCCGCAAAGGAATTCCGATGAAGGATGCCCTTGCGGCTGAGATTATCGACGCATACAACAATACCGGCAGTGTTGTTAAGAAGAAGGAAGACACTCACAAAATGGCGCAGGCTAATCGCGCCTTTGCCCATCTCCGCTGGTAACCAGTCCGGCCTCTCTGCTCATGTCTGCATCCGCTGCACCGGCCATCGTTGTCGTCACCGACAAGGCCAAACTTTCTCCGGTTAACTCCAAGGAACGTCCGTTCCCACTCGAATGGACACGTAACATTGGCATCGCTGCGCACATCGATGCCGGCAAAACCACCACAACCGAGAGGATCCTATTCTATTCTGGCGCCGTCCACAAGATGGGCGAAGTCCACGAAGGTACGACCGTGACCGACTGGATGGAGCAAGAGCGTGAACGTGGAATCACCATTACCGCTGCCGCCATCTCCTGCGCTTGGAACGCCTCCTGCGGACCGTGGAAGGGAATCAAGCAACGGATTAACATTATCGATACTCCCGGGCACGTCGACTTTACTGCTGAAGTGGAGCGCTCGCTTCGCGTCCTCGATGGTGCGGTCGCGGTTTTCTGCGCGGTTGCCGGTGTCCAACCCCAGTCGGAAACCGTCTGGCGCCAGGCAAATAAATACAAGGTTCCCCGGATTGCGTTCATCAATAAGATGGACCGCACGGGTGCTGACTTCTTCCGCGCTGTTTTTGAAATGCGCGATAAGCTGAAGGCTAACGCCCATCCGATTTTTATTCCGATTGGCAAAGAGGAAAACTTTTCCGGTTTAATCGATCTGGTTCAGAATATAGCCTATATTTTCGACGACACCACCGACCCGCTCGGAATGGAGCCCGTCACCTCGGAAGTGCCCGAGTCGATGAAGGCGCAGACGAAGGAATGGCGTGATAAGCTCATTGAAGCCGTCTCTGATTTCGATGACGTTATCGCTGAGAAATATCTCGAGGGAGAGGAACTCACCGTTGACGAGCTGATGCTTGGGGTCCGCAAGGCCACGATCTCGCTTCAATTCACCGGCGTCGTCCCCGGCTCCGCGTTTAAGAAGAAGGGTGTCCAGCGCCTGCTTGATTGCGTCGTTAATTACCTCCCAAGTCCGATCGACGTACCTCCGATGATCGGGCAGGACAGTGACGGCAAATCGGTTGAGGCTGTGGTCGACGACAAGGCGAAGATGGCCGGCCTTGCTTTCAAACTTTGGAACGATCCGTTCGTTGGTCGGTTGGTGTTCTTCCGCGTCTATACCGGTATTCTCAACAAGGGAACCGCAGTGTATAATCCCCGTACCCGCCGGAATGAGCGTGTCTCACGCCTGGTGCTGATGCGGGCCATCGAGCGTGAAGAAATCGATAAGGCCTATTCGGGGGATATTTGCGCGGTAGTCGGCGTGAAGGATGTCATCACCGGCGACACGTTGTGTGACGAAGATTTCGACATTCGTCTCGAGCCCCCGTCATTCCCGGAGCCTGTTATCTCGATGTCCATCGAGCCTAACACCAAGGGCGATCAGGAAAAAATGGGCACCGCTCTCCAGCGCTTGGTCGCCGAGGATCCGACACTCCGGGTGAAGACCGATGTCGACACCGGCCAGACCATCATCGCCGGCATGGGTGAGCTCCATCTTGATATCATTCGCGATCGCATGAAGCGCGAGTTCAAGGTTGAAGCCACCTCTGGAAAACCGCAGATTGCCTACCGCGAAACCGTGGTCAGTGCCGCTGAGGCCGAAGGAAAGTTTATCCGGCAATCGGGCGGTAAGGGCCAGTACGGGCATGTCGTCGTCAAGCTTGAGCCGAACGTCAAGGGCAAGGGCATCGAGGTCGTTAACGAAATCGTTGGCGGGGCGATTCCCAAAGAGTTCATCAAGCCTGCAACGGAGGGAATCATGGAAGGCTGTAACAACGGTGTTGTTGCCGGCTATCCCGTCGTCGACGTCATCGTCCGCATTGTTGATGGTTCGTTCCACGAGGTTGATTCTTCCGAACTCGCCTTCAAGATGGCTGGCATCTTCGGCTTCAAGGAAGCCATGAAGAAGGCTACTCCAATCTTGCTCGAGCCGATCATGGGTGTGGAAGTCACCACCCCTGAAGACTACCAAGGTGACTTGATGGGCGACATCAATCGTCGCCGCGGTCAAATCCAAGGCGTGGAAAATAAATCCGGCGCCTGTATCATCAACGCCTTCGTCCCGCTAGAAATGCTGTTCGGTTATGTTACCGATATTCGCTCTCTTTCCAAGGGACGCGCCAGCGCCGGCATCACTCCCTCGCACTTCGAACAAGTTCCGAATTCTCTTCTCGCGAAGATCGTCGAGACCTCGTCGAAAGCCCCAGCTCGTACTTAATCTTCCGTTCTTTTTTTTGCCATGAAAGGCCAACGAATTCGCATCAAACTCCAAGGCTTCGACTATCGCGTTATCGATCAGTCGGCGCAGGATATCGTCGAAACCGCGAAGCGCTCCGGCGCTCGTGTCTCCGGCCCCATTCCGCTCCCGACTCGAATCGAGAAGCTCTCGGTTAATCGCTCTCCTCATGTCGACAAAAAATCGATGGAGCAGTTCGAGACCCGTACGCACAAGCGCCTTATCGACATCATTGAGCCCACGGCCCAGACCGTCGACGAGTTGAAGAAACTGAATCTCCCATCGGGCGTTGATATCACTATCAACGTTTGAGTTAACCACTAACCCGTAACTCGAAGTCTAATCCAAACCCGGATTCCTTCACTCTACAGTTAGCAGTTGCTTGTGTGCCTTCGGGCACCGCCAAGCCCCCGCTAAAGTAGGTCCGTTAAACGGAAAACTATCCACCTACCGCTTAGCCTATGATCTCCGAAATTTTAGGTAAGAAACTCGGCATGACGCAGGTATACGATGCACAGAATGTGCTCGTGCCCGTCACCGTCGTCGAAGCCGGACCCTGCGCAGTGGTCCAGGTTAAGACGGTTGAAAATGATGGCTACAATGCCGTCCAAATTGGCTTCTCGCAGAAGAAGCCCAAGAACACCCCTGGCGGTGAACTCGGACATGCCAAGAAGGCTAATCTCGAGAGCGCCCCCCGGGTCCTTGCCGAGGTCCGCCTCACGGATCCTTCGACCCTCAAAGTCGGCGATGTCGTCAACGCCACCTCCTTCACCGAAGGACAGTTGGTCGACGTTATCGGCGTTTCGAAGGGCAAGGGTTTCCAAGGTGTCGTGAAACGATTCCGTGTCGCCGGTGGTCCTGCCACTCACGGTTCGATGTTCCATCGCCGCATTGGCTCGGTTGGTATGCGCCAAACTCCGGGTCGTGTCTGGAAGAACCAGGCGATGCCAGGGCACATGGGCAGCGAAAAACGCACCGTTCAAAACCTTCGCGTGGTGAAGGTCATCGCGGAACGGAATCTCATCCTGGTCAAGGGCGCAATTCCCGGTGCCAACGGTGACGATGTTCTGGTCCGATCGGCCATCAAGGGACAATGGGCGCTTCCGACGCCCCCCGCTCCCGCCCCTGACGCAAAGAAGGCCGGCGGTAAGCCTGCTGCGAAACCCGCGGCAAAGAAATAAGGAGACGCCCAGATATGAAACTCACCGTTTTTAGTTCCGACGGCAAGACGAGCAGCGAACAAGATTTCGCCAACATCCCAACCTTCGAGGGCGATAAAGGCCTTCAAGCGGTTAAGGAAGTCATCGTCGCGATCAACGCTAACAATCGCCAGGGTACCCACTCGACCAAGACTCGTGGCGAGGTTCGCGGCGGCGGCAAAAAGCCATGGCGCCAGAAGGGCACCGGCCGCGCCCGCGCCGGCTCGATCCGCTCACCTTTATGGGTGGGTGGCGGCGTGGTCTTCGGCCCCAAGCCACGCGATTACTCCAAGAAGATTAACGCCAAGGTAAAGCAACTCGCCTTCAGCCGCGCCCTCTTTGATCGCGCGACGGCAGGTGAACTTGCCGTGATCGAGGCTTTTGACACCAAGGTGACCAAGACAAAACTGGTGAACGAGGTTGTCGCCCGCATCGCTCCAAAGGGGCGCGTCCTTCTCGTTGACGCGCCGTTCGCCGCCGTGACCGCCCGCGCGTCCCGCAATATTGAGCGTCTTACGCTTCAAGATGCGTCGAAGCTTAACACTCTCGACCTCGCTCAGTACGTCAAAATCATTGTCAGCAGCAAGGCACTTGAGACCATCCTCGCCCGTATCAACGGAGGGAAAAACTAATGCAAGCCGACCAGATTCTAAAACTCGTCCGCCTCACGGAAAAGTCCAACAAGCTTTCTTCCGTTCTCGGCCAATATACTTTTGAAGTTTTTGGTCATGCCAACAAGCATCAGATCGCTGAAGCCGTTGAGCAGACCTTCAAGGTGACGGTCCGTCGGGTGAATACCCAGACTTACCGCGGCAAGAACAAGAAGAGCCGCCAGGGTCGCCCGAGTGTTGGCTCTGACTACAAGAGGCTATCGTCACGCTCAAGGCGGGCGATAAGATCGAGCTCGTCTAAGCGAGTTCGCGCAACCCGGAGATAATCC
>CAYVDZ010000439.1:3625-5165 GCA_964450575.1 uncultured Opitutus sp. | reverse complement strand
CTGGCCCGGCATCAAATTAATCGAAGGCGCCCCGGTCGAACCGGGTGACCCAGAGTACGGCGTCAGCCGCGGTCGCCTGCTGCCCCGGCACACCCTGCTTGGCCGTGACAGAATTCCGGATACGGCCCGCCGGAAGCTGCAGGACTCGCTCGTGCTCGTGCACGGCGGCATGGCCCAGAACGTCGGCCCCATCCTCGAGATGGCCACGGAGAAATATCTCCTCCGCAGCGAACCCGAATGGAGCTCGCGACTGAAAGCGGTGGCCACATTGGACGATATTCTCGCGAAACTCGCGGCGGGTGACATCCGCGGACTGGGCGCGGCGTTGACGGAAAACTTTTTCGGTCCGCTGCAAACCATCATTCCGTGGGTGAGCAACCGTTATACGGAGCAACTCATCGAACGCACCCGCGCCGCATTCGGCAGCGACTTCTGGGGTTTTTGGATGCTCGGCGGGATGTCCGGCGGCGGCATGGGTTTCATCTTTGCCCCGGAACGGCGCACCGAAGCGCAAGCCCGCTTGCAGGAGATCATGCTCGCGACCAAACGCGAATTGGAGACCTCGCTCCCCTTCGCGATGGACCCGGTGGTTTACGATTTTGCGATCAACGAGCACGGCTCGGTGGGGACGCTCTTACACGGGTCGGACGCCTTGCTTCCGGTCGGATTTTATCAACACACCGTCCCGACGCTGCTTCGTCGGGCCGCGCGGGATCTCACGGCCCGCGAACGCGGCGACCTGCAGCAATTCACCCGCGCCGCCCGGGCAAATCCGGCGTTTAGCGGAGCGTTGCCGACGCTGCTCGACCGCATGTTGCCGTCGGGCGATTCGAGTAGTCGAACCGCGCAACGCCTCGACGAGTTGCTGGATCAAAACGGCTTTGATCGCGCGCAGCATGAACAGATTCGAGCGGACCTGCGGGCCGGCCGCATTGGTCTCGCGATGAACCGACTGCCGTCGAATACGCGCATCGAGGACGTCGCGGCCCGGGAGCTGTTCGATCCCGCCACCGCGGTAGGCAGCCCGGCTTTCCGGCGCGCCGGCGAGGCGGCACTCCGACGCGGCGAAGTCGCAGTCGTGACCTACGCAGCGGGAGTCGGCAGTCGTTGGACGCAAGGCGCGGGGGTGGCGAAAGGCCTGCATCCCTTCGCCAAGTTCGCGGGCCAGCATCGCAGTTTCATCGACGTGCATCTGGCGAAGTCACGCCGGACAGCGGCCGAATTCGGGATGACCGTGCCGCATGTTTTTACCACGAGTTATCTCACCCATGCCCCGATCGAGCAGGTCTTGCGGGCCACCTGTGGCGACGCCTGGGAACGCTCGGTCTGGCTCTCCCCCGGCCGTTCGATCGGATTGCGCATGGTTCCCACGGCGCGTGACCTGCGTTTTGCCTGGGAGGAAACGGCGCAGCAGAAACTCGACGAACAAAAGGAAAAGATGCGCGACAGCGTGCGCGCCGCCTTGCTGAACTGGGCGCAGAGCGTCGGCGAAGGCAGCGATTACACCGACAACGTCCCGGGCCAATGCCTGCATCCCGTC
>CAYVDZ010000439.1:0-3615 GCA_964450575.1 uncultured Opitutus sp. | reverse complement strand
CAACCTGATCAAAAACGGCACGCTCGCCCGCCTGCCCCCCGCCCAGCCGCAGCTGAAAACCCTGCTCGTCCACAATGTGGATACGTTGGGGGCCGCGCTCGACCCGACTCTGGTGGGTTGGTTTCAGAGCTCGGATGCCACGCTCGGGTGGGAAGTGATTCCGCGCCGGATTGAAGATCATGGCGGCGGGCTCGCCCGGATGGATGGCCGTTTGCGCATGGTGGAAGGGCTCGCCCTCCCGCGGGAGGAAGACGAGTTCGCCCTCACCTATTACAGCACGAACTCCTGCTGGGTGAACATCGACCGGCTGCTCGCTCTGCTGGGCCTGACGCGCGGCGATCTCGCGGATGTCGGACGCGCGTCGACGGCGATCCGCACGCTTGCGACGCGCCTTCCCACTTACGTGACACTGAAGGATGTGAAGAAGCGCTGGGGACACGGTCAGGAAGACGTGTATCCCGTTGCTCAATTCGAGAAACTTTGGGGCGACATGACCGCCCTCCCCGAGTGCGGAAACATTTTCGCGAGCGTTTCCCGCGCGCGCGGCCAGCAACTTAAAGATCAGGCGCAGCTCGATGGTTGGGCACGTGATGGTTCCGCGGCGCACGTCACATCCTTATGCAAATGGTAATTTCACCCGCTCACTCCGTCGAAACCCACCGTTCAGGAACCCGATTTCATCGGCTCACATCGCTGCTCGGAGCCCTCTCCCTCCTCCTTGCCGGCACGCTGTCACCGGCATCGGCGACGGAACTCCGCCCATGGGAGGACCGTGCGGTCAGCGTCGAAACGGGCCTGCTCTGGCAAGTCGGGAACAACACGCCCCTCAGCTATCGACTCGTCCCCACGCAGCTCTCCTGGCGATCCCGCGAAGCATTCGGTTGGCAACTTGGCTCCGGCCGTCTCGCCGTTCGTCATCGTTTCACGCTTCTAGGGACCTGGGTGCAGCAAGGCCCGGAATCCCACTATCTCGCTCTTGCGGCCTCACCCTCAGTGGAGTGGTGGCATCGATCGGGCACGTGGAACGTCTATGGCGGAGCCGGCGGCGGCTTTGGCTGGTTGGACTCCCAAGTGGTGCCCGGCGCCCAAGGACAGGACTTCACCCTCAACTGGTTTGCCCGGGGCGGCTTCGAGTATCGAAATTCCCAGTACACCAGCGTGACCGTGGGCATGATGTTCCAGCATCTCTCCAACGGCGGCCAGACCAAACCGAATCCGGGGATTGATGCGCTCGGTTTCACCTTGGGCTGGAGCTGGAAGTTCTGAGTCGGAAGGGGCGTTCGCCGGCGTTTGTCCGTCCGCGCATCCTGTCACCGAACTCACTGAAGTGGCTTTCCGGATTCAGCCGGTTGCCCCGGTTTCCGCGCGCGGCGCAGAAGATAGCGACGAACCTGATGGATCATACCGCCCGCGACAAAAAAGATCGCCCCCGCGCCGGCCATGGCGAGCCGGTCGCCGCGGATCAGCGCATCGCCCAAGGTGATCATCGCGATCACGTAAGCCGCCGGCACCAGCACTGAAACCAGCAGATACGGCCCAAAGGACACCCGGGCAAGGCCAAGCAGGAGACTCTGCAAGAAGAACGGGATCCCGGGCACAATGCGCAGGATCAGGATCGCGGACCAGGCGGCCCCTGATGAGATGTCGGGCAACCCATAACCCAGCCGCCGCACGATCCATTGCGCCACCGGGCGGAGTACGCGTGCCGCCGCCCAATACGACCACGCGACGTTGACCGCGATGGCGGCGGTCGCGCAGGCAATCACGAGCCCCACGCCCATTGTGGGTCCAAACACGGGGCCGGCCACTGCCAGAAAAGCCGAAAGGGGAAAACCCAAGCCCGGCAGGACCGCCATGGCGCCGAAAAACGGGGCCGGGCCTGCGGCGCGCAGCTCCGTGATCACTCGCTCCATTCCCGCTTTCCATTCGAAGCGACCCGCCGCCAACCCAATCAGCACGGCCAGGGCAACCAGCAGCGCCAACGCGATTAACACCCGTCGAATGTAACGCGCGGGCCGCCCCGTAGCCGGTTTGGGTGGCGGAGGGCGCCGGCACCCGTCGTGATCCGATCCAGTCATTCTAACCCGGGTTGACCCGGAAACGTCCCTTCCTCCCCGGAAGAATGAACTCCGCGTCTTTCCGCCTGCGGCCAGGACGGCAACCCGGCCTGCCGGGAAGACGGAAACTTTAAAAAAGACACTGGTAACGGACGCATAGGGAAAGAAGCGCCCCTCGCTTCGGGGCCGCTCCCATCAAGATGAAAAAGCCTTCGAAGCGGAAGCGCTTTCTAGACGGAGGCTTCGCCGGGGCAGGTCCGCCCGCGATCGACTCGAATCCGAACCTATGTCCCGGTCTACAGGTTGGTTTACGAACGTCTTGCAGATTGACCCAGCCGGTTACCCGCGCTCTCTTCCCGCACTCATCGAGTTCGGCAATGGACCCATTCGTTTCTGATTTTCATCACGTCCCGACGCATCCCGCAGGGACTCTTCGTATGCCCCTCCCGATTCAGCTTCCGGCTTGGGGATGGGGCGGAACCCGATTCTGCAATTAACGGTCTTATCGAGCATGTGGTCTGTGAACCTGTTGAGCACCCCGAGTAGCGCCCCGTTCCAAATCGGATTCGGGAACGGACCCGCCGCGTCCGCTCCGCTCTTTCAGATCCCCACTCCTTGGCTGGGCGGAATGGCCGCCGAGGAAATTTTTAGCGACGCTGTCGCGCTCGGCACGTCCGCAGGCGTTCGCCTCTTCCGCGCCGGTGACTTTCTTCTGGGCCATGCCCGGGAACCATTCGTTCCCGACGAACTTTCCGCGCGCACGGAATCGCTCTATCGCCGCATTTTCGCGGCCACTCAGGGACAGCACCTTTATCGCATCTGGAATTACGTTCCAGCAATCAATGCGCACACGTCCGGCAACGAACACTATCGGACGTTCTGCCAGGGCCGCTCTCTCGCGTTTGAAGCCTGCCTCGGCGACATGTTTGAACCCCGGCTACCCGCCGCCTCCGCCGTGGGATGTGCCGGTACGAACCTCGAAGTCGTCTTCGCCGCAGGTCTGATTCCGCCCACGCATCTCGAGAACCCGGAGCAAACGCCTGCCTATCGCTACCCCTCTGAACACGGTCCCCGGGCACCGAGCTTTGCCCGCGCCACCTTGGTGCGCGCCAGCGGGCGCACTTACACTTTCATCTCGGGCACGTCCGCCATCAAGGGCCACCAAACCATCGCGCCGGGCCGGTTGTCGCAACAAATCGACTGTACGAACGAGAACCTGCGGCTGATGTCGCAGGCCGCCGGGCTCGGTGACGATCTGACCACCAAGGGATTGATCGCGCGTCATTTCAAAGTGTATCTGCGCCACGCTGCCGATTTCGCCGCTGCCAGGACACACCTTGAGCGCACGCTGTTCCAACCTTCGGATGTGGTCATTTACCTGCAGGCCGATATCTGCCGCGCCGCTCTCAACGTCGAGGTTGAGGCGACGATCGTGCACTGACGACCGGTCGCGGCCCGACGCCAGGGAAATTCGACTTCCCCGAAGGCGAAGCCCTGTATTCAGAGTCTAATTACTCCGCGGCCAATCGTTCGCGCAGCTGGCGCGCGTCAGTCTTGC
>CAYVDZ010000438.1:0-5188 GCA_964450575.1 uncultured Opitutus sp. | reverse complement strand
TTTTGAGTTGGGGCGATTTCAAAAGCCCTCTCAACCTCAAGCCCCCGGGATGACCTTGGTATGCCGGCGGAGTCGGTGCCGTGGGAAGCTACGCGGGCGTCGATGGCATCGAGGGTACGCGGCAGGACGCGGCAGGAGAGGTTTTTGCGGGCGAGGCCGGCAGGGTAAGCAACGCGGCCAGAGTTGGGGCGTTTGCCCCCATGTGTTGGTTTCTTGGGCTTCTTGGGCTTACTCATGGTCGGCGTAGGGTGCGCGATAATGAGAGGGTGATTCCACGCGAGCTCGGGCGTCGCGGTCGTCGGGAGTGATCGCGGTGCGGCCGTAGTCGCGTCGACGGCAGGCGCGTAGGTAGGCGCAAGCCTGGCCGTACGATCGAGATTGGCCGCGGCGCAACATCATGTCGGCGGCGCGCTCGATGGGCATTGAGGGCGGGATTGGGCGGAATCCGGAGTTCATGGCTTTTTAGCGGTGAGTGTGGCAGACGTGGCGCCCGCATCGAAACAGAGTCTCGCGTAACGGCGGGCGTGGGCCGAGGTGGGCCATGTCGAGGGCAGTATCTTACCGCTGAGTTGCACGTACCAGCGCATGGACGAACTGCAGCGAAGCACGTTGGCACGTTGGCCGTCGGGAAAGACCGCGGAAAAGAAAAAGAAATTACGCCGCTGGCCGATGGGGTAAGTGGTCCAGCGCACGGGAGTGTGTGTGCTCATTTTGTTTTCAGTTTAGAGTGTAGAACGGAAATTCAAATCAACCCGGCCAACCGGAATGAGTAGTAGCCCTTGCCAGCAGGATCGGATTCCGCGCGGCCGACGATCACATGGTCCAGAAGCAGGACATCCATAACGTTGCACGCCTTGCGGACGTTCCTCGTAACGATCACATCGGCGGACGAAGGCGCCGGATCACCGCTGGGGTGGTTGTGCATGATCACCACGGCTGACGCTGCGGCCGCCAGCGCAGGCCTCAGAATCTCGCGGGGATGCAGCACTGAGGAAGTGAGGCTTCCAATGCTGACGAGATTCCATGCCTTGAGCCTGCTCTTCCGGTCCATCAGGAGCACTACGACCACTTCCTTTTCGTGATCGTACCAATCGGCCTTTTCCACCACGTCGCGGAAAAACTGTAGGCAAAGTTCCGGTTTATCGCATGCCCGGAGCACGGCTTTCATGTCGCATTCGCGAACCGATACCGCGCGCATTTCCAAGATGCGGTATGTGTCTGAAATGTGGAATTCTAGGGTGTTTTGAGCATTCACAAACCAGACGATGCTCGCGATCTTGAAAAATGCAATGCTTTTTTCAAGTAAGTGCTCTTTTTAGGTCAGTTCATGAGCTGGCGGACGTAGGCGGAAAGTGCGTCCATCTCTGCGCGAATCTTCGTCTCGGTATTGCGACGGCCCATGAGAGATCCGAGGGCAAACTCCACAGTTCGGTGGCTGCGCCCGCCGAAGCGCCGTCCGATCTCCGTGAGTGAGTGTTTCGTGAGGGCGCGGCAAAGCCACATCGCGAGCTGGCGACCGTAGCAGTAGGGCGCGGTGCGGATTGGCGAGGTCATAGCCTCGGCTGGCAGACTGAGGTGGTCGCAGACGAGATCCTGGATCAGGCGGATCGAGGGGGTATCGCGCCGGGTTTGCTCGATGAGTTGCGCCTTCACGCTTCGGAGGTCGGCGGTTGCGATTGCCAGTTCGCGGAGGAGGAGCTCCACGCGGCGTAACGAGGTTTCGATGCTCAAGTTACGGTTCTGGGTTTCCATGTCGTGTGTATGCATTTTGGTTAAGCCGCAAAATTCTCGAATCTGGTGATGTTGCGAAGGAAGGTGAGTTTCACGTCGCCGACAGGGCCATTGCGCTGCTTGGCGACGATCAAATCCGCGGTATCTGTTGCGACCTGAAACGATTGGTCGGCGTCCTTGGGGCGGGCCAGCATGAGGACGACGTCGGCATCCTGCTCGATTGCGCCTGATTCGCGGAGATCTGAGAGCCGGGGGCGCCGGTCCTCCTTATCGGCGGCGCGATTGAGTTGGGAGAGCACGATTACAGGCACGTCGAGTTCTTTGGCGAGAGCCTTGAGTCCGCGGGATGCGTCGGCCACTTGCTGCTCTCGGGGTGCGCTCGGCGTGGTTGCGGACATGAGCTGCAGGTAATCCACGATCACTGCCCCGAGGGGCGTGCGGGAATGGAGTCGGCGCGCCCTGGCTCGGATGAATGATACCGGGATGGCGCTGGAATCGTCAATGTAGAGCGGCGCCCTCGCGAGTTCGTCGGCCGCTGCGAGCATGCGTGATTGCTCGACGCCGTTTTTACCGAGCAGGCCGTCGCGCAGGAGCTTCATGTTTACGCGAGCACGCGAGCATATCATTCGCTGCATGAGTTGTTGGGCGCTCATCTCCAGGGAGAAGATAAGGACGGGTGCGCCCTTACCGTTCTTGGGCGGCGCGACGATGGAATCCGCGATGTTGAGGGCAAGTGACGTCTTTCCCATCGAAGGTCTTGCCGCCAGTATAATGAGGTCCGATCGCTGAAAGCCCCACGTGAGTTGATCGAGATCGTGGAACCCGGACCGAATGCCGGTCATCTCCCCGCGTCGGTCCGCCATCGTCTGGATTACAGCCATCGCGCCCGGGACGATCTGCGAGGAGTGCGTCGTGCGGTCCGCTACCCGGTGTTGCGTGACAGCGAAGAGCTGTTGCTCGATACCCCCGACGAACTCGTCGATACCGCCAGAGAAGGCGTAGCAATCTTCGACGGCTCCGGTGGCGGTGCGGATCAGGAGGCGCAGGAGAGCCTGCTCGCGCACTTTGTCGATGAAGTAGCCAGCTTGTGCGGTTGTTGGGATCCGGCCGCTTATTTGGGCAAGGAACGTGTATCCTCCGACACGCTCAAGCTGCTTCGAGGTCTTGAGGTCCTCGGCCAGCACGGAGATATCGATCAGGCGTTGCTCATCATAGAGCTTTAGGAGGACCCCGAACACGATCGCGTGCTTCGGATCGTAGAAAGCATCGGGAGAAATACGGGCCTCTAGGCATCGGGGAATCACGTCGGCGGCATCGATCATACAGCACGAGATGAGGTACTCCTCGGCTTCGAGGCTGTGCGGGAGAGTGCGGCCAATGCTCATGAGTCTAATCTTTAGCGGAGCCAAGCCGGCAACCGGCGTGGCTCATCTTGGATGTTGGGCAAGGCATACAGTAAGCGGTTGCGGAGCTTGATCCGCGTGGTCTGCCTGTCCTGCGATAGGTATGCTAGATCGGCAATGGTTTTGCGCAGGCGGTTTCTCTCACGCTCCAATTTTCGCGAGTGCTCCTCCCAACACACTTCGAAGCCGCACTCTTGATCGTACTCAAGGCGGTCTGTCTCGGGAGTGTCGGAGGGCGCAACAGTCGCGGGAGCCGTCGGAGGCAGTGGCCCTGACGCTGTCGTTTCGTTCGGGACGTGCGCTCCCGCGTCCGGCTGTCGGTAGTCTTCGTTCATTTCTGTTTTGGTGCTCATATTATTTAGGTCCGTGGATGTAGTCCCAAGCCGAAACGCTCCGAAGTCCGTTAGCGTCAGCATGGGCCACGTATTTCTGCCATTCCGCGAAAAGCGTTTCGTCAGTCACCGAATTATTCACTAGAGCTGCTCGTGGGGCGTCGACGTCACCGTCCATTGGAGTCTCCTTTTCCGTCGTGGTGTTCTCCCATAGCTAGATCGATGGCGGCACGGGTGATCGGTAGGTTTGCTCGAAATAAGGAGCAAGGAAGCACAGCCCACGACTTCATGGCATCCTTTTCGCGGTCCAGTTCGCCTTCGAGCCAATCGAGACGCACTTTATCGGACGCCTCCTCCGCGTCCCACGGCACAGGAGGCGTGTGCGACTGCGCCTCATCAAGTGCCTCCCGAAGTCGCGTGCACTCGCATTCAAGCTGCGTGTTTAATTTCACTTCGGTCTCGAATAGCCGCTTATATGATTCGCGCTGATGTCTGATCTCCATTATCTGCGCGATTAGTTTTGCTCCTGTTTTCATGTTATTTGGTTTTCGCTGCAGCGATGTCGCAATCGATCCAAGTCGTCGTGTATTGAATGCCGCCGTGAAGCTTCAGTGCCTCGTCTGCTTTACTGAGTAGCCCCCGCAGTCGTGTGCACTCGGCCTCCAGTCGCTCAATCGTACCGTGCATGGCGTCGACTTCGCGCAGGAATTGACGTATCGCCCAAGGGTCGTTGAACAGCCCTTCGGCTACGCAGTCGCGGATTTCTTGTTCGTATTTAGTCATGTTGTTTTTCATCGCGACGTTGACGCTCCTGAAATTCGAAGGTTAGCATTTTGCGCTTTTCAATATAGAGCGCCGATCCGCAGTAGGTCCGTGCGCCTTCCATCATTGTCACCGCATGCAGTATCTTTTTCAGCGTGCGCTCTTTTTCCACTAGCTCTCGGTATCGCGTGAGCACGTACTCCGCCCACCGATCGGAGCCCATAGGCATCCCGTCGCTTTGAAACTCGTCGAAGAGTGTGGCCAGCGTGGATGGGTCGCGTAGCCACCGGATGCGGGCTGATACCCCGGAGCCAACGCCGGGACCTGGGCGCTGTCCACGCGGCGAGGAGATCCATCTGCTTCAAAGTGCTGGCGCATGTCTTCAGTCATATTAGTTTGGTTTGGAAAGTAGCTCAACGTCGGGCTTCCATGCGATATACCGCCAAAGAGGTTTCCCTTTGCGTTTATTCTGTCGATTTTCGGACGCGAGGCACCATTGGCAGTGATAAGAGCGGAAAACGAACCGGGGTACCTCGCCGTTTATGCCGCAGGGGCCGTGCGCGAACTGGTGAGTGAGTTTTCCGGGTCGGTTGTGACATCCTTCGCACGACAGGCCGAACGCGCCTGATGACCCTGCGGGTTGTGTGTCGTGGCTCATGTTAGGTGTTGGGCGAAGAAAATAAGTCGGCGATTTGCTGCTTCATCCGAGCAGCAACCTCTACATGGTTCTCTCCCGCGTTCATCAGTTCGTTCCGCTCAGCGGTGAGTACCTTGGCGTTCTCGATCCACCACGCCTTGCGCTCCTTCAGTTCGACTATCTCGCGCTCAAGCTGGCGGGCGAATTCGAGCGGCACGCTTGGACCTGATTCGCCTTCGCCGGATTCGTAGGCCGCACACGCTGCGTTTGCCCGTGGCGTTTCCGATATGCCCGCCAAGTCGCCAGAGCGCAACGCCGGGATT
>CAYVDZ010000437.1:4955-5206 GCA_964450575.1 uncultured Opitutus sp. | reverse complement strand
GCTGGCGAAATGCCGTCGCTCACCGTGGTGCACGAGGCAGGCATGCGGGACACGGATGCCTGCATTCCTGGCGATGCGCCAGAACGCAAACTCAACCGCGCCTCCACCCTCGTCGTCGAGCGGGGACAATTTTACGACGCAGGGAACCTGGCCGGGCGGCGTTGCGCCACCGATCACGATGTTCTGCAACTGTTGGAAATCGCCGGACGCGGGGAGGTGGGCGGCGACTTTCGGCCTGACTCCGCCGAGGC
>CAYVDZ010000437.1:0-4945 GCA_964450575.1 uncultured Opitutus sp. | reverse complement strand
CACCTTTGGCGAGCGCAGCATTGACGTCGCTTGGCGTGAGGATCGTGGCGGTCTGCGCGAGTTGCGCGGCGTCGCGGGCCAAACCGGCCAGACTGGTGGATACCGATTCGTCGTCGTCACCCTTGCCCAGAACTGGCTCAAACGTGATGGCCCCCGGGCCGCGTTCGCCGATCGCGGCGAGCTTGCCCAGGATCGTTTGCAGGCCCGGAACCTCAACCTTCAGCATCCGCTCACCCCAAGCGTCGGGCAACGAGTCGGCAATGAGTCCGGGCAGTCCGCCCTCAAACGGTGAATCCCCTGGACGAAAGATCCGTGGCCCACGGGAAAAACTATCCAAGGGAAGATGGAGTGGTGAGAGTTCGTGCCCACTGGCCAGAAACTCGCGCTCCATTTCTAACGCGTAGAACGGACCGTCCGGGCGATACGCCAGCGTGCCCATCGGCCTACCGAGAAATCGTAGACGAAGTAGATTGGGCTCAAGCATCGGTTAAGTTCCTTTGTCCCGTCGAGGGGCGCGCTGGCGGACGGGTGCGGGACCCGCCGCGAGGAATTCGTCGATGTCTTTTGGCGCGCGCGCCGGTTCTTTCAGCGAGGCCAAGAATCGATCCGCGAGCCCCAAGGTCGCCAACAGCCTGGCTAGTCCGACAAATCCGATCCGTCCGGTGCTTTCAAAACGACGAATCGTGGCAATCCCAACCCCGCTTCGTTTGGCCAGATCGTCCTGACGCCACGACAAAGCCATGCGATGGGCGCGGATCAACTCACGTGCCTCACGAACGATGTCCGTCTCGTTTTTAAGCGATAACATGTGATTACTTATGCAAATAAAATTATATTAAGCAATCATAAATGATAGCCACTTGAGTCAACGTTCTGGGTCGCGGAGGGGCGCCAGTTCTGACGGACAAGACCACTCTCAGTGCAACGTCCCCGTGGTGCAAAGGGTGTCAATCGCTTGCGCGTTCGCCCGATTCGTTCCTTCCGCCCAAATCGATCAGCACCACGCGCCGCTTCGGGATCCTGACTGAAAAAGGATTTTCCCAGGAAAACGTCGGCGTATGGAGGATCGGCACCAGTAAAGTCCGGCGTTTAATCCTGTCACCCCGACCATTTTCCCCGGCGCGCATCGTCGCGTCTCGATGCGCATTACTGCGACTAACTGCTGCAGATCACGGCGATTGCAGACCATTTTTCCGGTGCGCTCGGGACTGATTGTTGGTTGCACGCCTGACCCAAAGTGATAGGAGCCTTCGCGCCGGTGACATCAGCGGGCGGAATCGAGCGCGTTCGAAAATTCCTCTGGTTCCGGCGGTGACACCACGATCGTGCGGTCGTGGTAGCGGAGAATCACCGTGTGACGAAAGTCCGTTACGGAGGCACGATAAGGTCCCAAGAGCGTGTTGCGGTATAAGCCGGAGAACGAAAAGAAACCTCCGTTCCCAAATGTCCGAATGCTCCCGCGCATGGCCTTCGGCTCCACCAGTGCGTCGCCCGGCCACACGGAATCGCCACCGTTCCGAATGGCGAAGAATGCGATCGTCAGACACAGTGCAGTGACGACAGATGACAGGACGACGAGCGAGGTGCCCCAATGCGCCTTGTAATGTTTTGTGCTCATGGTCTGGGAATTAATATATTGGGAGCGCGTACCCTCTCACGGGAGTTCAACTCATCGGAGAATGCCCGCAAACTGACAGGGGAAAGAGCGAGGAGGCGATGCTCGTCGGCCCTAGAGGAAATACGGAATTCCTCTACGACACTTCCCCGTGGGTTCGCTTACCATGAGGACGTCACGGGAGGAAATCGTGATCATCGCGGCGGGCGGGCCTTCAGGGTAAAATCCGGCCGGCCAGCGACGCCACTGTATAACCTATAAATTCTATGAAAACTCGACGAATCAAACTGACAACGACCGCCCTTACCTTGGCGGCCTTCACGCTCGTTCCGGTAGGTCTGATGGGAGCCCAACGGGACGCAACGCGCCCCGGCATGCGCACGGATGTACATGCCAATGCCACCATGTCCCAGGGAAAACTGCAACTCGCGCCGGATGATATTGGGGATCGTTCCGTGCAAAAGATCGAGGGTCATAAAGTGCGCGGCGTTGGCGGCGAAGACCTCGGAAACGTTAAGGACCTGCTGATCGAGCCGCAATCGGGCAAAGTCGCCTTTGCGGTGGTAGCCACGGGCGGGCTCCTGGGGATGGGTGAAACGCTGCGGCTGGTGCCGTTCGCTTCCTTGCAGCGCACCGCCGATGCCAAGGGCTTTACGATGTCGGTGACTCAAGATCAGTGGAAGGAGATGCCGGTCATCGATCGGGGCGACTATGATAAAGGAAATTTCTCCGTCAGTGCGGCGGATCAACGGCAGGTAAGGCAGCAGCGGTCCACCGGTGAAGCGGTGAGCACGCCGCGTGGGACCGAAGTGCGACCCGCCCCTATCTACACTGATGGTTCAAAGCAACCTGACCAGGCCGTGACCCGTCGCGACCGCGCTGATCGTACGACCGACCGCGTGGGCTCGGCCTCAACCGTTCAAGCCGGCAATCTCGAAAATGTCATTCGTGCCAGTACCCTGCGTGGTAAAGATATCCAGGCCGGCGATCGCGAAGTAGGTAAAATTGAAGCGATTGTGCTCGATTGGCAAACCGGCGTCGCCACTGCGGTGCTTGAACTCGACCGTGAGTTCACGGGCACCACTCGCAAGTTCATGGTCCCCGTCAGCCAACTTACGGTGCGCGGTGAAAACCAGGACGTGATCGTAAGCAACCTCACCCGCGCGGATTTTCAGCCGTTTGCGCAGCGCGAGAGCGACGCCCGACTGACCCCGACGGGCCGGACGGAAGATGAACGGTCAGTGCGCCGCTCGGTGGACACAAACCGTTCCGACTCACGGCGTACCGATGTCACGACCGCGGACCCGCGCTTCACGCCGGTGCCACAGACGAACGTGAGCCCCACGCTGGAATCCGCGGTTCGTTCCGCGCGGCAGAACATCGCCAATCACCCTTCGCTGAAAAACGCCGAAGTCGAAGTGATGGCCTATAACGACACAGTATTACTGCGTGGTTTTGCCGATTCCGAGGAGATGAAGGAACGGATTAAGGACGTCGCTGAAGAAGGGGCTCCCGGCGTAAAGATGGTGAGCCACATTCTGGTTCGCCAGCCGGAAGCGCGGCGTTAACCCTACGTGAGGGTTTAAACACGACCTGACGCCCGACCTTCATTAGAAGGTCGGGCTTTCTGTCGCAGCGCGGGAACATGCGGCAGTGCGAACCAACCTACACCTGATCCAAGCGAAGTAAGTCCCCACTGAGGGCCGACGCGTTCCGGGCGGTCCCGTGCGAACGCAGGCGTCGCGCTGGCCGGCAAGACGATAGTGACCCCAAGCTTCCGGGTTCCGAACCATGAACGCGGGCTCGACGCTCGCGATTCCGTCGCAACACTGCGAGGCCATGTCTCCCGCCGAGGCCCAGCAACGTATCAGTGAACTGCGCACAATAGTCGCCCATCACGACGAGCTTTATCACCGTAAGGCTTCGCCGGAGATCACCGACTTCGACTACGACAAACTCAAGCAGGAGCTCGCCGGGTTGGAGAAACTGTACCCGGAGGCCGCGGCTGCGCTTGGGTTGGAGACGCCCTTGCAACGGGTGGGCGACGATCGCACGGAGGGTTTCGCGCGGGTGAAGCATCGTCAGGCGATGACCACCCTCGATAACACGTATGATGAAGCCGAGCTGCGCGAGTTTCACGCCCGGCTCGTTCGCGTGTTGGGCAGCGATGACCTGGCGTATACGGTCGAACCGAAGATCGATGGCGTGGCGGTGAGCCTTACGTTCGAACGCGGCCGGTTGACGCGTGCCGTGACGCGTGGCAACGGCGAAGAGGGTGATGATGTGACGAATAATGTTCGGACGATCCGCGGTCTGCCGCCTGCCTTGAAAGGTTCGTCGGTGCCCGATGTGATCGAGATTCGCGGGGAGATTTTTCTGCGCGAGGAGGAGTTTCGCCGCATTAACCAGTGGCAGGAAGAGGCGGGCGACCCGCCGTATGCGAATCCGCGTAATCTCGCCGCGGGTACGCTCAAGCAGTTGGATTCGAAATTTGTCGCGACCCGGAAGCTCGAGATCGCGCTCTATGGGCTCGGCCATTGTGAGCCGGAAATTGTCGCCTCCCAAACCGCCTATCATCAGCAGTTGAAAAGCTGGGGTCTGCCCGTGGCGGATACGTTTTGGAGCGTGCGGGGAATTGATGCGGTTTGGGCTGCCATTCAGGAACTGGATCGCGAACGCCGCGGACTGCCCTTTGGCACGGACGGCGCAGTGGTGAAGCTCGATGATTTCGCGCAGCAACGGCATAAGGCGGTTGGATACCGCGGCATGGGATCGGATGGTCGCGCGGAGGCGGCCCGCAAGCTCTCCCCGCGTTGGGCGTGCGCGTACAAGTTTGCGCCGGATCGGGGTGAGACGCGCATTCGGGACATTACGATTCAGGTCGGCCGCACGGGTGCGTTAACGCCCGTGGCGGAGCTCGAGCCTTTGCTCCTCGCCGGCACCACGGTGAAGCGGGCGACGTTGCACAACGCCGATGAAATTGCGCGCAAAGACATCCGGGTCGGCGATGCCGTGCTGGTCGAGAAGGCGGGCGAAATCATTCCTGCCGTAGTGGCGGTGCTGCTCGAGCAGCGACCGGCCCACAGCGTTCCGTACAAGTTTCCGCGGGCCTGTCCGGTCTGCCACACCGAGGCGAAACGGGGCGAAGGTGAAGTGGTGTGGCGTTGCCCCAATCCCTCGTGTCCGGAAAAGGTCCGCCGTCGCATCGAGCATTTCGCGTCCAAAGGGAGTCTCGACATTGAGGGCTTGGGCGAGGAGATGGTCGCGTTGTTACTGGAGGAGGGATTGATTCATGACGTCGCCGACATCTTCCGGCTGCGCAAGGAGCAG
>CAYVDZ010000436.1:0-5224 GCA_964450575.1 uncultured Opitutus sp. | reverse complement strand
ACCCCGATACGCTGCGCAGCAACCTGCGCTGCGGGCTGCTCGCGCTGGTCGTGATCGTGAACCTCGCGCTGGTCCGCGCCAATTACTCGCTGGGCGGCGCGGAATTTTTCGTGCGCGACGGCTCGTGGGCTTCGACGCTGCCGTACATTGCCCCCACCGCTTTCGCGCCGCTGATTGTGGCGATCCTGATCGATGCGGGTTCCGGCATTTTCATGGCGCTGCTGATTTCGATCTTCACGGGCGTCATCTATGGCAACCGCCTCGACCTGCTGGTTCTCACGTTTCTGGCTTCGTTGGTTACGATTTACTTCGGACGTGACGCGCGCCGGCGCGGACGCCTGGTGCGGGCCGCGGGAGCGGGCGGACTCACCGTAGCGGCGTTCGCCGCGCTCATCGGGATCGCCGATCAAACCGAGTTTGACACCTTGCTGCGCCAGATGTTGGCCGGCCTCGGCACGGGCCTGCTCACGGGTATTGGCGTGGTGGGTCTGCTGCCAGTACTCGAGTCATTGTTCAAACGCACAACCGATATCACGCTGCTGGAGCTGACCGATTATAATCATCCGCTTCTACGCCAGATGCAACTCGAGGCGCCCGGCACGTATCATCATTCCCTCGTCGTCGCGCAGCTTTCGGAAAATGCCGCCAATGCAATTGGCGCCAATTCACTACTGACGCGCGTATGCGCGTTGTTTCACGATGTCGGGAAGACCTCGAACCCCCAATTCTTCGGCGAGAACCAGCGCGACCGCACTAATCCGCACGACTGCCTCGACCCGCAGGAGTCCGCCCGCCTGATCAAACAGCATGTCGCCGATGGCGTTGAACGGGCGCAGAAACACCACCTGCCGACCGCGGTGATCGACGTCATTCAACAACATCATGGCACGACGCTCGTGCGCTACTTTTACGAGCGCGCAGTGGTCCTCTCGCGCGCGCCCTTTCCGAACGTAACCCCAGGTCGGCGAAACGCCGAGCCCGCATCCGGGCCGGTGGACGCTGAAACCTCACCTGCGCCCGTCGTTGACCTGCCGGAAACAGAAGCGTTTCGCTATTCGGGCCCGAGGCCGCAATTCAAGGAAAGCGCGATCATCTCGCTTGCCGACGGAGTCGAAGCGACCTCGCGCTCCTTGCGCCAAGTCGAGCCCGGACAACTCCAGGAACTCATCAACCGGGTGATCGACGAACGCATTGCCGAGGGCGAACTGAACGAGGCTCCGCTGACCCTGGAGGAAATCTCGCGCATCAAGGACAGTTTCCAATTCACCCTGCTGAACATGCTGCACTCCCGGGTCGCGTATCCGGAAAAATCGGACGTCGGCAAGGGCAAGGGTAAGACGGCCGATGCGCGTTGAGCGGCCGAAGGAGAGGCGGGCCCAGTGGGAGCGCCGCGGCTCGGAACCAAGTCCCGTCGGCAAACACGGTTTGCGTCTCCCCTGACAAGCCCAGGGATTGATTAATCCTGCCCGGCAACGATCCGCCCGCTCAACGCCTCTCCGCTGAACTTTAGCATGCCCTCCGCCTCTCCCCGCTCGCGACCGGCGCCGACTCGCCCCAACGCTTCGATTGACCGAAGCGTCGTCATCGCCAACCGGCACCCTCGGCTTAGCCTGCCACGCCGAGCGGTCGAAAACCTGATCCAAGTGCTCGACGCGAATCATGCGGCGATCGGCGTCCCGGCCAGTCGGATCCCGCACGGTGAACTCTCGCTCGTCTTCCTGACCGACCCGGCACTCGCGCAGCTGCATGCTGAGTTTCTCGACGACCCGACCACCACGGACGTAATCACGTTTGAAGGCGAGAACGCGCCCGGTCTGCCACCGGAGGCAGTCAGCGCCGGTGAGATCTGCGTCTCGGTCGACACCGCCGCGAATTACGCACGTGCCCACCATCGGGAATTCAGCGCGGAACTCACGCTGTATCTGGTTCATGGCTGGCTGCACCTTGTGGGCTATGACGACGTGGTGCCGGCCAAAAAACGCGCCATGCGCCGCGCCGAAGCACGCGCGATGGCGGTGTTGCAGGCAGCGAATGCGTTACCTGAGTTTCAGTTGGTGGGCTCAGCGAAGCCAAAGATCAAAGCGCGATCGGCGACGGCGTAAGCGACCGATCTCAAGGCATTACAGCGTGGTTGCGGGTGTGGGGACGTAAGCCTGGGGGCGCAGAATCGAGCCGTTGGCAGAGATGCTCAGGCGAAAGACAGGAATGTCTTTATCACTTTTCAGCGCCAAAACGCCTGAAACGAAGGCGACGGACGACGTCAGTGCAAAAATCTTTTGCCTCTGGCGCCGAGCTGGAGAACCTTCCGCGCCGCCCATGTCGTCTGTGCACCCGTCGCCCAAATCCCGCCTGATCACGTTCCGCAATGCGTTTCTCGCAGGGGCGCTGATGCTTGCGCCCTTGATCATCACGTTTTGGGCGTTCAGCGCGATTGTCGATATGGTGGGCGGCCGGTTTCGCCCGCTGTATGAACATTATCTGCCCGAGTCGCTGCAAAGCATCCCCTTCCTCCTGGATGTACTGGCCACGGGTGCCGTCGTTCTCTTCGTTACCATCCTAGGTTACTTGTCGAACTACGTTCTCGGCAAATACTTTGTCGGCTTAAGCGAACGCGCCATCCAGCGGATTCCCATTGTGGGTGCGGTGTATAATTCCGTGAAGCAAATCATGGCCACGTTCGGGACGCAAAATCGCAACGTGTTCAGCAAGGTCGTGATGATTGAATTTCCACGCAAGGGCACGTGGGCGCTCGGATTTCTGACCAATAAAAACTTAGGCGAGCCGGAAGCAGTGACGGGCACGGAACTCTGGACGATCTTCGTTCCCACCACGCCCAATCCCACCAGCGGCTTCTTGATTCTGGTGCCGCGCCAGGAAGTGACGGAACTCGAGATGAGCGTGGGAGAAGGCATGAAGATGATCATCTCCGGAGGAACCGTCGTGCCCCCGTGGCCCAACGCCGTCCGGCAGGTCGAGATGGCGAACTAAACCCGCCGCGTTCCTCGCCGCTTAGTTGCGTCACGCTCACCGCTGCGATTGTGCCCTCCCAGTCGCTCCAGACCGACGGTTTTGTTCTCCTGAAACGTCCGGCCGCCGATTCGTTTCAATCGTTCAACGTGTTCTCCTCCGCAGAGGGCAGCCTGCTCGTCCTGCAGCGCATCGCGAAGAAAGCAAGAGCGATTGATGTCACGCTGGATCTGTTCGATGAGGTCACCCTCGGACTCGAAAGCTCCAATCAGGGCCGGACCTGGTTCATCAGGGAATCCCGCCTCATCACGCGACACGCCAATCTGGGGCGCAGTTACGAGACGCTGCGCTTCGCCTCGAATCTGGCCGCGTTGGTCGCGCGCAATCAGGTCGACGCCGACAGTCGGGACGCGGTCGGCCACCTGCTCAGGGTCGCGTTCGCCGCTTTTGCCGCAGGCTCACGGCCCGAGCTGGTGTATTTCAAAAGCTTGTACGTCTTCGCCCGCGACGAGGGTTATCCGTTGAAACAGCAATGGTTCCCCACGCTCTCACCCGCCGATCAAGCCACCGTCGCGACGCTGCTGAACCGTCCGCTGGCTGAGCAAGCGGCCACGCCGGAAGATGTAGCACGCCTGCAAAACCGCCTCGAACAGTACCTCAGCGGCCACACCGATATCATCGTCGCCTAGCGGCCCGAGCGGGTCGCGCTGCCACCGTGGCAGGGTGCTCGCAACCCGCTCTTCACTCCTTCACCTCCCATGATTTTCGATCTCGAGCAACGCACCGCCGCCTTGAGCGTCGGTGAGTTTTCCGAGTTCTCAGTCGGCCCCCGCGATGCGTCCGGCGGAGGCGTCGCCTCGGGGGTGTGGCGCGCTCAGCTGGGAACCCACTGGCACAACGAACTCCGCCATCGGGCCATCCAGGAACATGGCGCCGCGGCTTCGTTCGAAATCCCC
This sequence comes from uncultured Opitutus sp., assembly GCA_964450575.1. Classification (GTDB taxonomy): domain Bacteria; phylum Verrucomicrobiota; class Verrucomicrobiia; order Opitutales; family Opitutaceae; genus ER46. Next base: position 1,301 of record CAYVDZ010000436.1, on the reverse strand, counting down.
ATCACCGGCGCGATCGCTCACCGCGGCTGGACCCTGACGCTCACCGGCCGCATCGACCAGATCATCCGGAACGGCTCCCGCGCCACCCTGCGCGAGATCAAATCCGTCACGCGCACCCTGCCGGCCGACGAGGGCGAACTCCGCGCCGACTACCCGGAGTATTTCATTCAGGCCGCAACCTACGCGACCCTCACCCGACTGGGCCTCGCCACCCTGCCGCAGCTCGAACTTCCGGCCAGCGATCCTTCCGCCGCGACCACCGGTTCGGCTCGAACGGAACTTGTCTTCGTCGAAACCGGCAGCGGACTCGCCCAGGCCATCGCACTCAATCCGGGCGACGAGAGGCTTTTTCACCACCAGCTCGAGCACGTCACCGAGTTTTTAATCCTCCGACTTCGCGCCCGGGAACGCTTGCGCGGTCTACAGTATCGACCCGCATTTGCGGTCCCGCGGCCCGGACAGGAGACCACGCAGGCCGAGCTCACCACCCTCTTCGGCCGACAACCCTTGGTGTTGTTTGAAGCCCCGACTGGCTTCGGGAAAACGGGCGTGCTGCTCGAGTTCGCACTCGGTCAACTCCGGTCCGGACACTTCGACCGCGCCCTTTATCTCACCAGCAAATCGACCGGACAACTTCAGGTTGTTCGCACCTTGGCGGGGATGACCGCGTCCGTCGATCCCCGCGAGAGCCCCTCGGCGACCGCAGCCACAACCACCGCCACGCCGGTCGCCGCGTGGCACGTGCGCAACAAAGGCGAACACTGCGTTAACACCACCTTCCATTGCGTGCGGGACAACTGCGCGTACCTCGCCGATGCCGCGGCCCGGTGGAACCAGAGCGGACTCGCCCGATTCTACCTCGATGAAAAGCACGCGCGCGACCTCGATACCCTGCGCGCGGCCGGACGTGATGCGCGCATCTGTCCGTACGAGATCACTCGCACCGCTCTCGCGTTTAACGACGTCTGGATCGGCGACTATAATTACGTCTTTGCGCCGCGGAATCGCGGATTGTTTTTTGAGCAACCGGGCTTTCTCGCCGCGCGCACCCTGCTATTGCTCGACGAGGCGCATAACCTGCCGTCACGCGTCGCGGACGCCTATTCACATAGCTTCAACGCGACCGAGGCTTTCAGCGTGCGCGAAGAACTGCATCGCGTGCGCTCGCTCGCCCCACTCGTCACGGCGTGGGATCATTGGTGTCACTTCTTGCATCAACTTCGCCCCATTGACGCGTTGCCGTTGAGCGAGGAGGACGATGCCCGCCACCTGCTGGGTGAACTCGCGAAACTCATCCCCAC
>CAYVDZ010000435.1:0-5232 GCA_964450575.1 uncultured Opitutus sp. | reverse complement strand
GGAGTGTGTTATGCCCAAGCTCATTCGTGCGCGAGAAAACCATAATGCTCCCCTCGTGACTCCAGGGGGGGGCGATCTGACGGTTAGCTATTTCAATCTCCTGCGCCTGGATGCAGGCCAGGCCCGCACCCTTGATGTGCCAGAGTGCGAGTTGCTGTGCGTGGTGCTATCCGGCCGTGCTGATATTGCGGCCGCGGCGCAGGAGTTTAAAAACGTCGGGCACCGGGCTGATATCTGGGATGGTCCGGCGGATTCGGTTTATTGCGGCACGAGTCCACGCGTGACGGTGCGGGCCTTGCGCGACGGCACGGAAGTTGCCGTCGCGGGGGGCGCCTGCGAACAACCGTTTACTCCGTTTCGCATCACTCCGGAAGAGGTCGAGGAGGTCGTGGTCGGCTCGCGGGAAACCCATTCTCGTCGTCGGATTTGCCATATTCTCGGGCAGAACGGCGCCGGACGTTCAGGGAGGTTGCTGGTAAGCGAACTGTATGGCGACGAGGGTTCCTGGTCGGGGTATCCACCGCACAAGCACGACACGGAGCGGCCGCCGGACGAGACGGATTTTGAGGAGATCTATCATTATCGCTACCGGCCGGAAAACGGGTTTGGCGCGCAGTTTTGTTATAATGGCGACGAAGCCGAACCAAAGGTGGTCATGACCCGACATGGCGACACGTTCCTGATCGATCGGGGTTACCACCCGACCGTGCGCGGTCCGGGCTTTGACGGGTATATCTTTACTATTCTAGTGGGGCGGCAACAGCGTTCGCTTGTACAATACTTCGATCCGCAACACGCCGCGTTGATGGGAAAGATTCCCGGAATTCATGCGATGCGGGACAAATTCAAGTAATCACCGATTCCACTCCTGCTCGTGAAAGGTGGAGGGTGATAGCGTGAGCGCGGTGGATCCGAATTCATCCTCATGGATCCGGGTTCATCTTTATTAATGGATCGCCTCCCGGTTCGGCTTCGGTGATCAACTCAGGGAGCCGCGGACGTGCGGCTTCCCTATGGTTGGAACCAATCCTTTGTTTGATCTCACCGGGCGCACCGCCCTTGTCACGGGCTCGAGTCAGGGCCTCGGTTTGGCTTTGGCGCGGGGGCTCGCGCAGGCCGGGGCGGCGGTGGTGTTAAATGGACGCGACGAGGCGAAACTCGCCCGTGCCGCAGCCGCGCTTGGCGGTGAAGGAGCGCGCGTCACAACCGCGGCCTTCGATGTTACCGACGGGGCCGCGTGCCAGCGGGCGGTTGAGCGCGTGGAACAGGAGTTTTCCCCGATTGATATCCTGATTAACAATGCCGGCATTCAGCGGCGTGCACCGCTCGCCGAGATGACGGAGGAGCAGTGGCGCGCCGTGATCGATTCCAATCTCACCAGCGCCTTCCTGGTCGCGCGGGCGGTTGTTCCACGCATGATCGAGCGTCGCGCGGGCAAGATCATCAATATCTGTTCCGTCATGGCGGAGGTTTCGCGGCCGACGATTGGCAACTATGCGGCCTCGAAGGGTGGATTGAAAATGCTCACGCGCGCGATGGCCGTAGAGTGGGCCCGACACGGGATTCAGGCGAATGGCATCTCTCCCGGTTACTTCGTGACCGAGCTGAATCGGACGCTGGTGGAGAATGTGGAATTTAACCAGTGGATCTGTAGCCGCACCCCCGCGGGAAGGTGGGGGCAGCCGCACGAGTTGGCGGGCGCCGCGGTGTTTTTGGCGTCACCGGCCAGCAACTTCGTTAACGGCCAGATTCTCGGCGTGGACGGCGGTTTGCTGGCGGCGCTTTGACGCGCGGACGGGCCCGCTTCGACGACCAATAACGTGTCGACAACTTCCGATAACTTCCGGTTGCGTTCGAGGAGCGGAGCTTCGACGGTTCGGCTGACATGAGCGAAGACGCATGCAAGACCCCTTCACTGGCCAAGCCACATGTCTCCAGGGCTCCACTTTCCCCGGCGAAACCGCACGGCTCGCTCTTTTGGGTGGTCACTGGAAAAGACTTCGAGCGTTCGATCTCATGGTCGAAGCAGCAGGACAATGCGGTATTGTCGCAGATCAAGATCGGGACTTCGCGGTCCTCCCCGAAGACGACGTAAGTCTGCTGGAACTGGCGGGGGGAAGTTGGGCGGAGTTTGGTGCGGCGCTCCGGCGCTTTCGTGAGCTGTTACCGTTCGTGCAGTTGGATCCGTTTGGGTTTAAGCCCGATGGCGAAGACCTCTTTGAGACGAACACGGCGGAGGTCGTCAAAATTGGCGCCGGGGTGGAAGCGCTGGCGTTCGAGAGCCGTGATGGCTCGATCTACAAGTTCTTCTATTTTCGGGAAGGCGGCGCGGTCGGGTCAGCGTTCCGCTTTTCCGGTGGCGAGGATAACGTGCTGATTGCGACGGCCGTTCCGGCCACCTACTCGCTGCTGCTCGCCAAGCTTCTGATCGTGCACGAGATTGGCATGCCAACCGAGGTCCTTGGTATCACGCCCGAGGGCGTGTTGGTGGTGAAACAGGCCCGCGGGGAATCGTTGCCGCAAGGAGCGGATACCTCGAAGGTGCTGCCGCCCGAATTGATTCCGATTCCGTCGCGTTTTCTCCGCGCCGATCGGGATCATCCGCGACTGCTCTTCCTCGACGGAACGCCTTGGCTGGTCGCCGATATGCATGCGCGCAACTTCGCCCGGGGCGCGGACGGTGCGCTGCACGTGATCGACCTCGTCGCCGCACCGTGGCCGATGGACCATCCGGCCCATAACGGGTTGCTGCGTGACTGGCTGGAGCGCGTGCGGGCTGATCCCGGCGCGAGTGTCCTGACGAGTTCGCCGGATCACGAACTGTAAGCCTAAATTCCGCTGTTTATTTTAGCCACAGATTGCGCAGATGAGCACGGATACAGAGGATTACTCATGAAGCGGCACCTAGCCGCAATTCACCCGCAAGGTGAAGGGACTGTAATTTATAATGCTCTGGTAATCTGTGCCCATCGGTGTAATCCGTGGTTAAAATTGCATTTTCCAGGATAAGGCCGTTCTCACGGAATCGCTCGCGGCGACGTGTGAATCCACGCCAATCTTTGGCGATCTAAACCTTCAGCCTGGCTCGGCCCAGAGAGAACGGCGTAAGGTCAAACCGGCTCGCCTTGTTTTCAATGAGATCGACCAGTGCCTCGCCGAGGGCGCTCGCGAATTTGAATCCATGTCCCGAGCACGGCGATGCGACCATCACTCGGTCGGCCGAGGGGTGCCGGTCAACGATGAAGTGGTGGTCCGGAGTGTTGGTGTACGTGCAGACTTTGGCCTCGCGGAGGACCCCATTCGCCGCCGGCAGGAAACGTTCCAGCAGTGACCGAAGGTGTGCGATCTCCGAGTGATGCACCAACCGGTCCAAGGTCTCCGGCGTAGTGGTCGGCCCAAAATGGTGCAGCGCAATCTTAATGCCGTCGCCCGTATCCGGAAAACCATACCAAATAACTCCTGGCTGGATTTCCCCGAGGAAAACAGGCAACCGTTCTGGCCCGAAAAGAGCGGAATCGTACGCCGGGGCGAACCAGTAAAGGACGTTTCGCTGCACCGTGAGCGGGCGCGCGAGCTCCTCCACCAGATCCTTCACCCACATTCCGGCCGAGATGATCAGGTGGGAGGTCCGGTAGGTGCCGCGCCCGGTTGTCACCACCACGCCATCACCCTCCTGTCGCCAGCGCAGCACGGGTTCGTTCGGCTGCACGGTTGCGCCCAATCGCCTGGCTAAGTCGAGGGCCGCTGCGATCGCAGCCTCGGGAGCGAGCATTCCGGCGCGCGGCTCAAGCACGCCGACCCAATCGTCGTGAACCTTCAAGGCCGGGAACCGCGTCCGGATCTGCTCCGCGGTGAGCGACTGGTGCGGAATCCGATGCTGTTCGGCACTTCGCCGCGCACCCGAGACCAGCGTGCTCTCAGCTGGACCATAACAAAGTCCTCCCGTGAGGCGAAAAAACGTCGTCCGCGTCTCGGCCTCGAGTTCGGCCCAGCGTTCGTAAGCTCGTTGGACGAGCGGCACGTAAATCGGGTCCTCGAAGTATGCCTCCCGAATGATGCGCGACCGGCCGTGGCTTGACCCTTGGTCGTGTGGCGGAGCAAAGCGGTCGAAACCGACCGCGCGCAAGCCCCGGCGGGCACATTCGACGAGCGCCTGGCTTCCCATCGCGCCGAGTCCGGCGATGATCACATCAGGGTGCGTGGGCATCCGTTGAGAATACGGCAAAAAAAGCGCGCCGAAGGGCGCGCTGGTTTCCGCCGTGACGGGAACGGTCCGTCCATCCCCTTGGGCGATCAGCTTTTTTTGGAATTCAGGAACGCGAGCACCATCTCGGCCTGCTTTTCGGTTTGGCCCTTGTCGTAATAGACGACTTTGCCTTGGCGGTTGATTAGGTAGGCTTCGCGACTGGCGAAGGCCACACCGGACTGGCCAAAGGCCTTCACGACCTTCTTTTCGGTGTCGGCGAGCAAGGGAAACGGGAAGTTGTTCGTTTCCTTGAACTCCTTCTGCTTTGCCACGGTGTCGGTACTAACACCGATGATGGCGACCCCCTTTTTTGTCAGCTCGGCACTCGCATCGCGCAGCGAGCAACCCTGCTTGGTGCAACCACCGGTGAGCGCTTTGGGATAGAACCAGACCAAGGTGTAATCGTTTTTCTTGTACACGTCGCTGAGGTTCAGGCTGGAGCCTGCGTCAGTCGTGGCGGTAACCGCCGGGGCTTTGTCGCCCACTTTGAGCGGCTCGGCTTGAGCGGCGCCAAAGAGCAGGGAGAATAGGGACATAAGGGCAAGAGTGCGGGGAAGTTTCATCGCGACGGGAGGTTAGCAGGTGGCTGGCGTTTCGCAAGCGGGATGGCGGATGCAGTTTTCCGGAACCGGCGCGTGGGACTGCGCTCTTATCGGCTGCGGAGGCGCATCTTCCTCGATTCATGCTTGTCCGGTTTCAATAAATCCACCCCAACTTTCATGGCGAATGGTCGTCGTTACGTCGGCGCATCGCCTCGCTTGCCTTGCGCCGCGCCGCCGCCCAACCTCGCCGGCTCTCGTCTTCGCTCCCTTTCCACCAACCTGCACTGTCCGGTCCTTTTTTCCATGTTCATTGCTCCGCTTTCCCGGGTTGCCACGCGCCCTTTCCGACTTCTTGGCGCGTTCTTGATCGCCATCACCGGCGCGCTCGCCAGCGCCTTGGCCCAGGGTCCTTCGGCCCTCGATGGCTTCAACCCCGACGTCAAT